>JAGNMU010000033.1 GCA_017991005.1 Gemmatimonadaceae bacterium
AAGTTGAATGCCGACGCACTCGTGGTGCGCGTGGGCGAGGAATAAGGCCTGCGCTACACCGCGTCTGGCGCCGGGGGGGGGGCGGGGCGCGTCAGCAATGCGCGAACCACGTCCGCGGGTTCGGTGCGTCGTGGTTCATTGGGTAGCCAGTGCGCCAAGCGAGCGCGAACACGACGCATGCTCCGCAGGTTGCTGCCGAGTTCAGCGGCGCGCTGTTCCTGGGTGACGCCGAGGCCAAGTCCTGCGACGAAGCGCAGGTAACGGACCCAGTCGAATATCTCAGGCATTTTCAACGACATCCGGCGCGTCCGAGTGGAAACTCGTCCCGCCATTCGCACATCGGTGCTCTTGGCGGAAACCCGGTAGTGAGCGGCAGTCTGCAACGGACCACGCTCGCTTAGTGCACGGCGAAGCACCTGAGCGGCTAACGGATCTCCGCAAAAATCGTTCGGAAGCTGAAGGAGGGCCGAGTCGCGCCAGACCCGATCGACTGAATGCCGAATCAATGTGACGGGATCGGCAAACTCCGGCGTGCCCACTTGGAGCACGGTCATTATCATCGGGCATTCGCCGGCCGTGCTAGCGGGGAACAGGATCAGCCGTGATTCTACCGACGTTGTGTGCAGCAGCACCACGGCACGAATCTGAGATGACGGCGCGTGCTCGCGGTCGATCACGACTGCCCGTTGCATCTTGGAACGTAGCCGCGCGAGCGGCGAGCCGGGGGCCGCGTCGGTCGCACGAACGAGAAGAGGCACCAGTCGCTCACTCCAGTTCAAGTCACTTGGAGACGTGTCCGTCAAGTGTACGGGCCGCTCGCAGCGCTCTGCGTGGTACGAGCTGACTGCGCTGCAAAATTAGTCTCGACCAGACCTCGTGCATGTGCAAGCAGGCTCGTCAAGTCACGCACGACGGGCCGCGAAAAAGTGTCACTGTTGCAATTGGAGGCGGCTCTCCAATGTGTGCGGCGTCTTCGTAACGTTCGAGGCATGTACGTAAACAACGACCCGGCTGTTGCTCTTTCGACTTCGTTCGGAGTACGTACACGCGATTCGCGCAAGGTCTCGTTGAGTCCAATGACCTGCGATGTTTTGGAGTCGTCTGCAAGCAGCTGCTCGTTTGCACAATCGCCAACTCGTCAAGCCAGGCCATGTCGTTCGTGCCCCGTCCGCACTTCCCCTTGAGCGCGAAGTGCCTACCGAGTCACAACCTCGACACTTGCCTCAAAGTAGACCACTGCGCTGGGGATCGGTCTACGCAGGTGACCAGATTGAAGCCGGCGACCAAAAGCGGCGAATGTAGGGAAGAGTGTTCGCTGCTTCAGTACCAAGACTACTGGCGTGAAGTGGTTGCTCCTCGAGATAGGAAAAGCGTCAGAAGATGAAATAGTCAGTTTGCATCACAATCACGCCTTCGCCTAGAAGAGCTCACTCTCCAGTAGATCGACCGGTTGCCCGCGCGCGAAGGACCTCGTCGTCGCACGCTTAGAACGAGACCGCGGCCCTTCAAGTCGGACCTAGATCCTCAGGTCTCGAGGGCCACTTCTGACGGCGCGAAGTCTGCTGCGGGTGCGGGGTGATTCACGGATCAACGCACGCCACAGTCTGCTTTTCCGACTGTTGCGCACGTCATGTTGGCGCTGTACGAAGATTTTCGACTGCCGCCGAGACCTAGTCTACACACCAGGTATCCAATATGAGCATTTCCGCGAGAATAGATTCCGCCACCTCTATCATACTCACCGTTGCGACGGTCATTGCAGTAGGACTTCTTGCGGAGCGTCGAATAAACCCACCATCCGCCACAAGTGCAGGTACTCGAATCGAAAAAATCAGGACGTGGCGCGAGACTTTCGACACCGTGCAGACCACCCTTGGGGAAACGACTGGTCCTATCAAGATTGTTGTATTCACCGACTTCGAGTGTCCGTTCTGTAGGAAAATGGACTCAATCCTCACCTCGGTGGAGGCGAAGCACCCGGGAAGGATTGCTCGAAGTGTGATTCACTATCCCATACCGGGCCACACATTTGCCCGCGACGCCGCGCGCGCCTTCGAGTGTGTCGCTAGGCAGGGACGGGCGGCCGCGATGCATCATCTACTATATGAAGGGCAAGCTGCGTTCGCGACGTTGGCTTGGCGAAGCATCGCGGAGAAGGCCGGCACCGCGAATCTCCTCGAGTTCGACCGGTGCGTCGCCTCCGGCGCGGTGGACTCGACCATCGATCGAGGAATCGCGCTAGCAAATACCCTTCGAGTGAACAGTACACCGACCGTGGTTGTCGACGGTTGGCTGCTTGATCCGTCATTTCCCGACGTTGTTGAACGGGCAGTCTCCGCAGTACTCGCTGGAAAAACACCTAAACCTTAGGAGCATTGCTATGAACAGGAGAAGACTCCCAAAGTCACTAAAGCCCTTTGTCGCATTCATTCTCACTTTGGGCGTTCTGAGCGAGAATCCACCAGCCGAACTTCGCGCTCAAGGCGGAGGCTGTTCGCCTGATACCGGCTGTGTCATCACCTGTACGAACGCAGCGCAGTACTGCCAATCTCGCGGGTGCGCCGGCGGAACATGTCAGTACAGCCCATTCTTCTGTGATCTCCTCTGGCCCAACAAGATCGTCTGCGGCGGCGGCATCGAATAGCAAGTCCAAGCTCACCGTAGAAGCGTAAGTTATGATCCACTCCGGGGTCGCAACGCGCAATTGCGTCGCGACCCTTTGAGCTCAGAGCGCGCAAGGAGTTTTCAACTCTCGCATTGTGGCGCGAACACGCGTGAGGATTGCTACAGCCATTCGATGGAGGGGAAGAGCGTGCGTGCTGTCTCACTCATGAAATGCCTGCTACCGTGGCTGTGCATACCGTCGGCCGCAAGCGTCGATGTTCACGCGCAGCGGGTCCTACCGCCGCCGGTCGTCCGCGACAGTGCTGGCAGTCGCATAATTGAATACCCATCGATGTCTCCCGCGACACCGTTGTCTGCCCGGTCGTCTCCCAGTCCGTTCTCGCACAGCGTACGCGCGCTACCCTTCGCCGTCGAGATCCAGGAAAAGTGGTTCACTGATCTCGGCGGTGATGGAAGCGACGCGAACAATGAGTTCGACGCAAGACACTCGTCGTTCGGAGTGGTGGAGCTTTCTGATGGGACGATCGTCGTCAATGACCGCGTGGACTTGAAGTACTTCTCGCGAGACGGTAAGCGAATTCGGACGGTCGGGCGAGAGGGGGGAGGACCCGGAGAGTTTCGCCAAACCACTCAACTCTGTCGCCTTCGCGGAGACACAATTCTCGTCTTTGACTTCGACGGCCGCACAAGCCTGTGGGACAGGAGTGGGACACACATACGTACATTTCCGCGCGTAGGTCGGACATTGACGAGCGGATGCAGAGACGACGGTGCGTATGTTGTGCAGCAAGCTGGCACAGCGAGTAGGTCGAGCGATGGGTCAATGCTCGCCGAAAGCCGCCTGATCCGGGCCGATGGACAGGAACTGGCACGCCTCGGCAAGCTTCCGACTTTCGAGGCTGCAGGGCTAATGTTTTGGGAACCAACTATTCTACCGATCAACGACTACCTGCTAGTCGGCGGCGCGCGCCGTTTCGAGTTCGCCATACAATCGTTCTCGGGGAGGCCGATTCGCACCACGCGCTTTGGACGATCTCCAATGCCAATTACGAACAAAGATTGGCAGGAGCGCGCAGAACATCAGGTGCCGCGCGGGCTACGTTCGGACATCCGCGCGAAGCGTCTTGCGCAATTTATCGCGGAGAAGCCGGCTGGTTTCTATCCGGCGTACTCGAGAATCCTGCGGGATCCTCTCGGCTACGTATGGATTCAAGACTTCGAATCCAGTAGTGGCTGGACACTCTTTGATGCCAACGGTCGCCTGGCTGGCCGGGTTGAGTTGCGTGGTGGGGAGCTTGGACAGTCGAGTCTGATTGCCGCATTCAGCGACCACGTGGTACTGCTCCGAAGGGATGGAGACGGCGCTCCGCACCTTCAATTCCACCGCATTTCGCCGCGACCCTTGTCAGGCGCTCCTGGAAAGCGCGATTGACGGCAAGGAGTTGTTCGGGGAGACCTAGATCTTTCGGGCCGCGTGCCTAGGTACCTTCGCGCTGCAGACTACGGCCGACGGGTTCGCTCGTGAGGTGTTGTACGCCTGTTTGGGTGTCCGGTCATGGAGGGCCGTGTGCGGTCGTCGTTGATAGACAAGGTGAAGTAGCGTTTGCGGCCAGCAAGTACGGCGGACACGGCCGCGTAGGCATCAAGATACACGTCTTCGCAATTCATCGAGTGCTAGAGCCGTTCGACGAACACATTGTGGCGCCAGCAGCCGCGCCTGTACACGCTAATCGGGATATGTTGTGGCGCCCACGATACTGGCCCGCGGTGAGCGCCTTCCTTGTTGGCATCGACGGCACCATCTGGCTGCGTCAGGCCGGTCCACCCGCGCCGACGGCGCGATTCTGGCAACTCTCGGCGTCTGGCGACAAAGTGGAAGCGCAGGTCGAACTGCCGCGCGGCTTGACGTTGGTCCGTGCCAGCCGCACGCACCTCTGGGGGTGGTCACTCGACGAGGATGAGGTGCCAATTGTGCAGCGTTGGCGCGTGCCGCGAGAGGGCACACGACCGCCGTCTCGCTGAACCCCACACTGGTGGATCGAGAATGCGCCAGATTCGTCTGCACAGTAATACGGCCAGGAGGTTCACTCGGCTGACCCGAGCGGGCAAGCAATTCGCACGTCTGCTGCCCGCAGCTCTGTGTGCTGGTGAAATCAACTGGCCGCAGAATGCTTCTCGACCGACAATCGCAAGCAGTGCCGCGGCACTTCAGCAATCACCGGCGAACGCAAGAGACTCGGCGGGCATCCGCGTTGTCGAATACCAGACATCACAGGCGTATGCGCGCACGCTGCGAATCGATGAAAAGCCGTTCTTCTCTTTGGGCGGACTTCGCGACAACGACAGCGAAGAACTCGATGATGGCCATTCATTGCTGTCGCTCGTGACTTTGACCAACGGGAGTATCGTGGTCAATGAACCTGCACAGCTCAAGTTCTTTTCGCGCACCGGCGCGTTCGTGCGAGCGGTGGGGCGTTCGGGCGCTGGCCCCGGCGAGTTTCAACAGACCCGAGAGCTCTGTCGGCTGCGCGGGGATTCGCTGCTTGTTATCGATCAGAATGGGCGAAGGTCCATTTGGACGTCGGCAGGGGCGCACGTTCAGACATTTCCGCGCATCGGACTTATTCCAATCAACACGTGCCGTTCCGATGGGACCGTGGTGGTGGTCGGTTCAGAGTTTCGTGATCGACAGAGCCCGCAGCGTGGTCCGACCGTCAACTACGAACTGCGGCGATACGACGGCACGCTCGTTCGCTCGTTGGGTAGACTGCCGGGGCACGAGTATCTCGGGCCGCTCGACCATGAGCCCGTAGTCATGCCCATCGACGGCGCCTTGGTGGTGTCGGACGGTATGCGATTCGAGTGGAGTGTGCTGACGTCCGACGGGCGCACGCAAACAATCGTCCGAGTGCATGGCGCAGAGCGCCCACTCTCAGACGCGGAGTGGCGACGCCTGGTGGAATGGCGGATCCCGTTCGGCGGAAACAGCGGCGCGATCCGCAACAAGTCCATTGCCCGAATGATGTCGATGAAGCGCCCCGCCTACTTTCCTGCGATTGGACGCGTCCGAGTCGATCAGTCCTCGAACATCTGGATTGGCGACTACGGCGATCCACGGCGCTGGACGGTCTTTCGCAAAAACGGGGAGCTTGTGGGACGAGTTGTGCTTCCCTGGGCGGGAGCGGAAGCGCGCAGCGAGCTCGTCGAAATCGGTGCTGACTACGTTGCGGTCAAACACTTCGACAGCGATGGGGCTGTACACTTGACCTATCATCGAATGAGCCGCATCTCCTCCTGATTCGGCTGACTATCGCGCGATTGGCTTCACATGTAGGCCGTTCCCATTGAACGTCCCGACGCGATGAAAGAATTCCATCTCGCTGCGGCGCGACTTGCGCTCGCCGTCATCTGTGTGGCGGTGTCACGAGCCGAGGTGGCCCTCTCGCAGGCGACCACGCGATCGCTAAGTCGCGACAGCGCCACCATCCGCCTCATCGAACACCCCGCCGTCCCACGCCAACCCTTCGGCCTCCGCCTCGCCGAGTCCCCCTTCCTCACGCTCGGCGGACTCCACGACGACGAGCGACGCGAGTTTGCCGCCGGACATTTCTTTCTGACGGCCGCGCGGTTGAGCGATGGTCGTGCCGTGGTGCTCGACGAGTTCACGCTCAAGTGGTTCGATGCCAAGGGCGCATTGCTCCGCGTGTCCGGCCGGCGCGGGCCCGGCCCAAGCGAGTTCCGCACCACGCGTGATCTGTGTGTGCTACGTGGCGACACGGTGATGGTGATGGAGAGCTACGGGGGACGCATCTCGCTCTGGGCGTCCACCGGAAAATTCATTCGCGAGTACCAACGCCCCAGCGGTTTTGCGCCGTTCAACAGCTGCCGCAGCGATGGTACGCTGGTGGTACGCTGGAGGTGCGCGGCGATGAAGACGGTGCCGTCACAGCGTATCGCGTGATCAGTCCAAATGGCGTTGAGATTGCGCGACTCGGACCGATCGTCACACCGCGCTACACGTCACCGTTCATGACGGAGCCGCACGTGCTGCCGGTCGCGCAAGGGTTTGTGGTGGCCGATGCGCGTCGGTATGCCTATCGGATCGTCGATCGAACCGGTCGCACACGGCAGATCGTTCGTGCCGGGCCGCCGCCGCCAAGGATGTCGGAGTCAGAGTGGCTGGAGGCCGCGCAGCGGGTGTTTCCAGGAGGTCGCGCCGCCGCGCTCCGCATCTCACGCGGCGACACGTTGCGCACGAAGCCCGCGTTCTACGCCATGCTCACCGACCAACACGCCCGCGTCTGGATTCGGGACTACGACAAACCGTACGGCTGGACCGTGTTCGATGCAGAGGGCGCGCTTGTCGGACGCCTGCTGCTCAACGGAGCCGTCGGTCCGCTCCGGCGCGAGATCGTGCGCGTGGGCGCCGACTACGCGGTGGTGCGCCGAACGGCGGCGGATGGGGAGGTGTATCTGGATTTCCACCGCATGGCGTCTGCCCAACCGTGACGCACCGCGTCGGCATGCCTGGATGAGCTCCGGCAGGCGGTCGCGAATCAATGCTCACACCAACCGACGCATGCGCTCCAGCACCAGATCATCGACGCCTTCGAACATCGGCTGGCGTGAAGCAATGTGCGAGCGAATCGCGGAGATCATTCGAGGGCTGTTCGCCACAGCTTGGCACCATGCAGCGATCGGCGCACGTGCGTCGGATTCGGAGACAGACACCTCGCCCACCAGTTCGGGTCTCGTCGCGAAGAGTGTCGTGATATCTGACAGATCCTTGCTCGCCATCGGTGATGATGCGCCGCGGTCGGTGTACGCGGCCACCTTGAGCAGCAGCAGCCCGACCGCGCTCGCATGTCGGGTGCGCGGCGGAAGATTGGTTTCGACGGCTTGGTCATACACCCACCGATCAAGCGCATTGCCTGTCCCGCCTACGTGTTGACCGCATGACACGCAGTCAAAAATTACGTCATCGGGCGTGCGCCACCGATCTACGTGCGTCGCTACGCCGACATCATGGCGAAATCCCTTTGCACGAAGCGCGCTTTCAAAGTCATGCTTGAGGCTGTACGTGGCCGTCGCGATGACGGCATCCACGTCATCGGTCGCGCGCGACGCCGAGAGGACGTGATCTTCCGTTTCCATAAGCGGGAGCAGTGAGGCGCCGATGAACACTACCTGCTGGCGCAGCTGGTCTCCGAGCAGCTCTGCGACGCGCGCCATGCGGCGTGCGGCTGGCGCGTCGAGCCGTCCGTTCAGCACACCGTATCGCGGCGCGTCCATGCTCATCGTGTGACCGCGCCGAGCCGTGTGACCAGCAACTCACCAGCAACCTGTCGATCGCGCGCGGTGCCGACGCGGATTGCGTCGACAAGTGCCAGCAGGTCGTAGAGCTGCGGCGCACGCTCGGCGAATGACGCGGCGGCCGGCGCCAGCGGCTCCAGCGCCTCGCCAACGACGGTCCCTTTGGGTGTCGGCCACACGATCGGGTCCACATCGCCACTGAGCACGTCCCGCAGTACTGGCGCACTGTGCGCCGTGGGCACGCCTCGCTGGCGGCGCGCGCGGTGCGGCGGAAACGCGTAGCGCACGCCATGCAGGAGAAACTCCTCGAGCGCGGGGAGGTTGACCTCGTGAACCGTGCCACGCGTATGCACCAACCCGGCAAAGTTGAGGCGCTTGACGCAGGCATGGGCCGTACTGGCGCTCACACCGAGCTCGACACCGAGTTCGGCGAAGGTCGGCGACGGTCGTCCTGCCAAGCTGAGGACAACGGGAATGTCGAGTGGTTGAAGTACTGTCGCCATGCGAGATATATATTCGTTTTCGTTGTAGCTTGTATTATCAATCAAGATAACAGTTTACAGGTCTCTTTCGCAACGGTTATTCGGTATTTCCGAATAGCGAATGATGAGACAATGCAGGGGACACTTGACAGTGGAACTATAGTGGCACATTGATAAATCGCAGCTTCATTCCCGCCAGCAAGGTGCCCGTGGCCATTCTCGTGAGCAAAACCCGTGCACAAGGTGCGTCCGTAGTCACTACCTTGCCCGCCGAGGTCGCCCGGCGTCTGGCGGTGACCGCCGGTCAGGAACTCGAGTGGATCGAAGATGGTCTGGGCGGTTTCCGCGTCGTCCCGCACACGCCCGAAACCGCCGAAGCGCTTGCCGTGCATGAGAAGATCATGGCGGAGTACGACGCCGTGTTTCGCGCGCTCGCCAAGTAAGCGGGTTCCGCGTGCAGGCGGAGCCGCGCTGGCTCACCGAAACCACACTCCTCGCCATTCACGCGCAGCAGGTCGAGCGTTTCGGCGGAGCGCATGGCGTGCTCGATCACAACGTGGTGCTGTCCGCGCTGGCGCGTCCTCGGCAGCGATGGAGCGACGACCCATCGGCTGACCTCGCCGATTTGGCGGCGGCCTATCTCGTGGCCTTCACGCGGTCTCAGGGATTTCGCGATGGCAACAAGCGCACGGGCTTGGCATGCGCGCTGGTCGTTCTTGCACTGACCGACGCGGCGCTGCACGTCTATGGGGCCGAACTCTACGCCATCACCATGAGAGTCGCGACAAATCAGGCGGGTGATGCGGAGGTGTCCAGCTACCTGCGGCAACACATGAGGTAAAGAGGTGCGGTCGGTATCGCCGGCGCTGCGCGCAGCGCATCTTGAGATCACTCGTCCGACATCCTATGAGACTCACGGAGCGCGCCTTCATGCGTCGCAGATCATTGCTGCTGCTCTTGCTCGCCGGCTGCGCCAAGTCCGTCCCCACCCCCAACGCCGCGCCGGCCGCCGAACCGCGCGCCACCTCCCCGCAATCCACCGCGATCTTTCGTGATGGCACGCGCCAGACGATCTACAAAGATCCGGAGACGGCGACCACCGCGACCTTCCCCAAGCCGCCCAACGTGATGGCGGCGGCGGTGCGTCTGGCGTTCGCCAAGCTGGAGGTACCCGTCACGGTTGATGAAGCCGGCGCGCGCATCGGCAATTCCGATTTCTATCGCGCACGAACCTTTGCCGGCCAGCGCATGCCGGTGTTTCTCAACTGCGGTGACGGGATCACGGGCGCGAATGCGTTGTCGTACCGCATTTACATGTCGCTGCTCACCACCATCGTGGCCGACGGCCGAGGCGGTTCGAAGGTTGCGGTGGTGCTGGTGGCCAGTGCGCGCGATGTGGCCGGAGGCGCGAGTACCGATCGAGTGCCGTGCGGATCGACCGGTATGCTGGAGAAGCAGATGCTCGAGACGATTCGCGGCTATCTGCCGGCAGGGTGATAGCGCGAGCTGACGCTCCCGTGGCCTAGGCGATGGCGAACCCCATCGCCAGCACGTTTGCCGTGACCCGAACATCGCGCGTCAGCACGCGGACTGATTCAGTCGGACCGCTCACGGCGGCGAGCGTCGCCAGGTGAATTCCATCCAGCGTACGCACTGGTTCTACTGGGAATGGCTCGGCGGCCCGTTCGAGAATCTCCGAAGTCACAGAGACCGTCGCACAGCGTGCTGCAAAGGTGTTGAGTGCTTGCGAAAGCAACGCCGCACGTGCCGTTGACAGCCGACCCGCGTGTGCGGCCCGAACGAGGGCACGCTTACATTCGGCAAACGTGAGTGCAGACGTCACCAACGTCGCCTCGCTGCGCAAGGCGGTGGCAGCCTGCTCATCGCCTTCGAGCAACGCCGCAATCAGCGCGCTCGATTCTACGTAGAGTACGCGCGCGACGTATGGTGGCGGTGACTCCGCGATTCGACGGCCGGATAGCGGCTTTCGCGAGATGCTCCGACTACCGCTCGTCATCACGATCTTCGTCGATCAACCGACTCGCCGTTCCGGGGGGCAACAACGCGAGGTTGGTCGGCCAGTCGGCTAGCGGATCACCCTGCTCGACAGGCCAGCGAATCGCTCCCTGCTGCGTCAGCGCCGCGAGCGGGAGCGTTGCGCTGTGAAGCACGTCAGCCTGGCGGAGTTCCGCCACGACGCGTCCATGATCGGTGACCAGAATCGATTCACCATCTTGGACGAGGCGCAGGTAGTGGCTCAGCCCGTTCTTGAGGTCGCGTATGCCAACGGCGATCATGGCTGAAATGTAGCTATAGTAGCTACTTTACGAAAGGCGGCTCCATCAATGGCACGCTGCTTGAGAGGAGCGGCGACGCACGTGCGAGCTCCGCGCGAACGGCCGCCTCCCGAATGAGAAGCGGCCGTTCGACCCGTCGCGATGCGCCGGGCATGTCGTCCCATCACGCGGTGCGACACATGCCACGTCTCTCCGCTACTTGAAGCTTTGCACCAGACTGGAGATGGTCAGACTCCACCCATCCACCAATACGAAGAGCAATAGTTTGAAGGGCAATGAAATCATGGCGGGTGGAAGCATGAACATGCCCATACTCATGAGTACAGATGCAACGACGGCGTCGATGATGATGAACGGCAAGTAGATGGCGAAGCCGATCTGAAAGGCCGTGCGCAGTTCGCTGGCGACAAAGGCAGACATCAAGACGTGCAGCGGCACATCGTCGGCCGTGTTGGGGCGGGGCAGTCGGCTCATCTCGATGAACGTCTTCAAATCAGACTCGCGTGTCTGCTTGAGCATGAACTCGCGCATCGGGACCACGCCCGTCTTCATCATCTCCACCTGCGTAATCTTGCCATCCAGCCACGGAGTGATGGCGCGATTGTTCACCTCACGAAGCGTTGGGGCCATCACGAAGCCGGTCAGCAGCAGCGCCATCGCACCCAGCAGCTGCGCGGGCGGTGCGCTTTGTGTGCCCATCGCCTGCTTGAGGAAGTGCAGGACGATGAGGATGCGCGTAAAGCCGGTCATCATGAGCAGCAGCGTCGGCAGGAGCGTAAGCAGCCCCATCATCACCACGATGCCGACGGTGCCGTTCAACCGGAGCCCGCCCTCTTTTTCATTGCCAAGCTGCACATCCATCTGCGGCAGCATGCGCATGATGGCTTCGTCTGCACCAATCGGTGCCGGTGTTGCGGCGCCGGCGCGCGCATCGTTCCGCGCGGTCGCGGCACTGTCCAAGCGCATCTGCGACATCGGTCGGGTCGACCGTGTTCCACCGGCAGCGACGGAGGCGCCGTTGCCGGTCTTGCGTGTCTGCGGCGTCGTTGCCGGCGCGGTGGTCACGCCGGCCACACTCGCCGACGTCACGCCGGCTTTGGGTTGCAGCGGCAGAATTGCCGGTGCGGTCGTGGCGCCGACGGTAGTCTTGGTCGTGTCCAAGGCGGGAGCCGACACGGTCGTGGGCAGCGCGCTCGGCGGGTTGGTCGGCGGGTTGGTCGGCGGGTTGGTCGGCGGTGCCGCCTGCGCACGAAGTGTCGAAGCGCTCGCGGCGGCCAACACCATCGCGCCCGTGAACACGGCGAGTCGTGTGGCGCCGCTCAGCGCGCCGCCCAGCATGCGCCGGAACTCACGATCGGCACCGGTGACCGGCGCGGTGATGAACGACGGGATTTCCCGCGCTTCGGTGGGGCTGAACGACGCCGCAACCGGCGCATGGACTGGCGCATTCACTGACGCACTGAAGCCGGCAGCGTGCTGCGGAACCGTCAGCGGCGCGGGTGTCGACGCGGGAGCCGACGCAGCGGCAGCCATCGCTTTCGCCATGCTGCGGCCAAAGGCACCCGGAACGAACTTCGCATACGACGCCATCGCTTCCTGACTGGAATCCATCGGCGTCGGAACGTGGCTGCTGGCAATCACGCGCTGGCGATCAGCTTCGTCCAATTCGAACAGCGTCCGGATGCCGCCGTCGCCGACCGACGCCGCCATCACCTTCTCGCCCACGCGGACGACCGCGAGTCCGGTCTTCGGGCCCAGCGGGATGCGTTGCACCACCTCGACCGCGATGCGTGTACGCGACGTCAGCGACATCCGACCCCAGCGCTTGAGCGCCCAGAGACAGAGCGCACCGAGGCCGAGCACGAACGCGAGTGCGGCGACAACACCAAGTGTGGCGAGCAGCATGGATCAGGTCAGCAGTCTGGGACGATGCCGGTGCCGATATCGGAGTCGATATCGGCAGCGATCACGTCGTCGGCGGAACGGTGTCGTTCGCGTCGGTGGAGCGGCAGCGCGGGCATGTCATCAGGCCACCTGCTGATTGGCGGCGTTGCCGGTGGTGACGATGCGCGTGATGCGCACCCCAAAGTGTTCACCCAGCACGACGACTTCGCCTTCGGCGAACCGGCGATCGCCGACGTAGATGTCGATCGGTTCGCCGGCCAGTCGGTCAAGCTGAATCACCGAACCACGACCCAGGCGCAACAACTCCTGCACGGTCATCGTCGTGCGGCCAAGTTCGATCGAGATGGGCAAACTCAAATCGAGCAGCATGCCGATCGGCACTTCGGTGTTGCTCAGCATCGTCTGCTCAAAGTCGGCAAACTGCGGCGCGCGCGCGGCGGGTGCGTCGCTGACGGCCTCACTGCTGAGCGTGGACAGCGGCTGACCGGCTGCCTTCGCAGCCTGGGCGCTGGCAACCAGCGCGTCGATCTCGGCGGGGTTCATGCGGACGTCCGGGAGTCTGGAGTCGGGGACGCGGCGTGGACCGCGTCGAGAATGCGAATGGCCAAGTTGCCGTTCACGCGACCGGGATGGCCGATGAACCGTTCCTGCGTACCGGCGCTCACGATGACGCGCGCGTCCTTCGGAATGCCGGTCGGGATCACACTGCCGATTTCGATCATCGCGAGATCGCGCATCGAGAGCTGAAAGTCCGGGAGGCGCGCCGTGAGCGGCACCTTCGTCGCCCGGAGCGCCGCTTCACTGCGCTGACGCGTGGCTTCGCGCTCGGCGTCACTGGTGTTGAGGAGGGCCGACCGCTGCTGGCCGCTCGAGGTGAAGAACTTGTCCAGCACCGAGAAGGGCAGACAGATCAACACCAGACTGCTCACGTTGCCGGTGGAGAATTCGACGTTGGCCACCAGCACGGGATCGTCCCGATTGACCACCTGCAGGATTTCCGGCGACGATTCAAAGCCGGAGATGGCGATGTCCATCGGCACGTGATCCTGCCAGATCTCCTGCAGCAGCGCGGCAATGCGATCGGCCACGGAGCGGACCGCCATGCGTTCGATGGGCGTCAGCGTACGAGTGAGCGCAGCACCGCCGCCTTCACCGCCAAAGAGCCGATCGATGATGTACGTCGAAAACTCCGGCCCGATGTCGATGACGCCACGCTGGCCGGTGTTGGCAATATCGAAAATGAACGACGAGCAGGGCATCGGCAGTGACAACGTGAATTCGCCGAAGGAGAACTGCTCGACACTCTGGAGGCGCACTTCCATCTGCCCGCGCACTCGTTGCACGAGCCAGGCTTCGAGCCCCTTCACGAGGCGCTCGTACATGGCTTCCAGCGTGCGCAGGCGCTCCTTCGAGACACGGTGCGGACGGCGCCAATCGTAGACCTGAACATCGAGCGCCGAGGCGGTGTGCGGCGTGAGGCGCGCACCACCACCCAACAGGCGGTCGATATCGTTCTGGCTGAGAGTTTCGGAGGCCATGATCGGTCGCGGTGTGCTTACTGCACCACGAACTGCGGGAAATAGAGGCGCTTCACGGATCCCTTGCCGAACTGCGCCACGATGGCCGTCTGTACTTCGGTCTTGATGCCTTCGCGCTTGGCGATATCGGTGAGATCCTCAACCGTCTTGTTGCCAAGCGACGTCAGGATGATGTCGCGGAGTTCGGCGTCGCGGGTCTTCATGTCGGCGCCCGCGGTGGCGGTGCCGGTTTCGATCGCCACCGACAGGAGCAGGAAACGGCTGCCACCACTGTTGGCCGGGTTGAGCACGAGGTTCTCGAGGAGCTGCACCGACGCCTCCGCTCCCGCCTCTCCTTCCTTGGGCGCTGCGCCATGTTCACCGTCGGCGGCCGCCGCGTCCCCATGTGCCGCCGCGCTGTCGGCCGGCGCGGGCATCACCTTGCCCATCTTCTTGGCGACCATCGGGCCGACGACCATCGCGCCGGTGCCCCCTCCGATAGCCAAGCCGACCACCACCATGGCGATCATGGGGAGTTTGGCTTTCATCCCCGTGGGCGCGGCTTCGCCTTCAGCGGATGCAGGAGCGGCAGGTTGTTCGTGAGCAGCCATGGCAGTTGACGGGCGTGAGGGTAGTCTGACGCCGACATGAAAAGCAGGACTGATGCCACGCGAAGGTCGGACGGGCACTGTTTGCTGGTATCGTCTAATCTATTGTCATGTAATGACTTACAGTTCTCTATTTACAATCCAGAAACTGGAACGCCAAGTGCGATCTATATCACGTGACGGCAAATGACGCCGGATGCGGCAACTCTTGCCTCGTACGAACGACGAAGACGGCGGATGGGGCCACGTGGACCCCACCCTCCGCCTCCTCCTCCGCGACCGAAGTCGCGAAGACTGGTCCCGGTCACGCGAGGGGGCGCATGCCCCCGCCGCTTACCGCTTGACCGTCATCAGCTCCTGCAGCATTTCGTCCGACGTGGACACCACCTTGCCGTTCGCCTGGAACGCGCGCTGGGCCACGATCATGTTCGTGAATTCCTGTGCCAGGTCGACGTTGGACATTTCCAGCGCACCGCTGGTGAGCTGCGACTGCGATCCTTCGAGCGCGAAGCCCAAGACGGCGCTGCCCGAGTTGGCCGACTCCTGCAGCATGTTGTCGCCGATGCGGAGCAGACCCGACGGGTTGTTGAAGTCGGCCAGAACAATGCGTGCCAAGGACGCCGTGGTGCCGTTGGTGAAGAAGCCCGTGATGAGCCCGAAGCGGTCGATCGTGAAGTTCTGCAGCGAGCCCGCGGTGTAGCCGTTCTGATCGCGCAGCACGGCCGTCGATGCGGTCGACGCAAACTGCGTCAGCCCGTTCACGCCGCCATTGAGCTTGAGGTTGATCTGCACCGGGTTGGCGCCCGGCACGGCAAAGTCCAGCGCGGCCGTGATGTTCGTGTTCATGATGCCGGCCTGGTCGAACGTGAACGTGCCACCATTCACACTCGGCACCGCGGTCAACGGGCTCATGAAGTAGCCGATCTTGATTTCCGAGTTCGACGGCATGTTGTTCGTGAACTGCACCACCGGTGGCGGGCCGGCCGAGAACGACCAGTCGAGCGGATTCGCGTACGGGGTGCCCGTGCTGCTGGTGACGGTCACGTTGGCCGGGAGGATCTCGTAGCCCGTGGGCGGGGTCGGCAGCGTGATGTCGCTCGGCGGTGCGTTGTTGTCCGTCTGGAAGTTCTCGGACAGCGCCGACGCGATGGGATCGATCTGCCAATCCCACGTGTTCGGGCCCGTCTTCCACATCTGAATCTTGATGTCGTGCTTGCTGCCCTGTGAATCGTAGATCGCGATCTGTGATTCGGTCCACGCCTTGTCATTGATCGGCTTGGCGCGATCGATCGGATCGTTGAAGTTGCCCTGGAACACCGGGGCTGACGCGTTCAGGTTGCCCGCGAGCGTGGCTTCGGTAGTCGGATTGGCCGACACTTTCTGACCGAACGGCAAACGAATGTCGCGGATGCCATCGAGCACCTGACCGTTTTCGTACATGCGGCCCTGCACGATGAAGCCGTTGGCCGGCGAGACCAGTTGACCGAGCGCGTCCACCTGGAAGTTGCCAGCGCGCGTGTAGAAGCTCTGGTTGCCCTTTCGCACGACGAAGAACGAATCGCCCTGGATGGCAACGTCGGTGGCGAGACCGGTGGTTTCCAGATTGCCCTGATTGAAGATCTGATCGATCGAGCCGATCTGCATGCCGAGGCCGATCTGAATCGGGTTGATACCACCCTGATCGCCAGGCGGACGACTGGCGCCCTGCAGCAACTGCGCGAAGCCCTCCTTGAATGTCACGCGGCCGGCTTTGAACGCGACCGTATTGACGTTGGCGATGTTGTTGCCGATGACGTCCATGCGCACCTGATTGTTGCGCAGGCCGGACACACCAGCATAGAGAGAACGAAGCATATCGAAAGGTCCTGGTGGAGGTTCGCGGTCAGCCGCGGATCTGGAGCAGCTGCGACATCGGTACAGAGAACGAATTGCCAATCATCAGAATGGGATTGCCGTTGTCGTAGCGCATGCCGGTGATACGGCCGGCGGAGTACGTCTTCACGGCTTGCCACGTTTGCGTGTTCACAGGCGCCACTTCGAACTTGAACGAATATTTGCCCGCCTTGTCGAGCGGCGGATTGAAGGTGATGTCGCGCAAATCGAACGACTGCTGGCCGGCGGTGACGTTGTTCACGTAGCCCTGCGCCACGGTATTGCCTTTGTCATCGGTGATGGTGATCTGCCCGTTGCCCGTGAGGCTGCCGGCATCGATCACCAGCGTGCCCGACAAGTCGCGTTCGACAAACACCGTGTTGCCGGTAGTGATGCCGATCTTGCCCACCGTGGACATCGCCATCTGGCCTTCGATGAGTGCCGCGAGTTCGTCCGCACGGGTGTTCTGTGTTTCTTCCAGCGACTCGATGGCGGCCGCCGTTGCTTCCGACGACGCGGTCACTTCATCCATCGACTTGTTCATCGCGATGAGCTGCTCGACCGTGGAGAACTGCGCGAGCTGCGCCGCCATGTCCTTACCGTCCATCGGGTTGAGCGGATCCTGATTCTTCAGCTGCGCCACGAGCATCTTGAGAAACTCGTCGCGACCCATGCCGCTCGGATTCGTTGGCAGCGTGCGCGGCTGCGACGGTTCGGGCGTACCCAGTGGCGGCTCGGCCGCCGCCGGCGCGGTGCCCACCGGGGCGGCCGTGCTGCCGGTCGTGTCAAACAGCGGGTTGCTGATGTTGCTGACGTTGCGGACTGCGGAAATCATGAGCCACTCCCGTTGGACGTACCGCGCTGGCCACGCTGGCCCGCGCCCTGACGTGCTGCATCTCGCTGCTCTTCACGCTGCTTCTGCGACGACTCGGGACGATCCCATTCCCGCGCCGTGGCCGCGCGTTCGCGCTGCCCCTGCTGCATGGTCCCGTCGTTCGCACCCGACTGCTGCGCCGCGTTGAGTCGCAGACCGTCGCGATCGGCACCAACCACACGCGCGGCATCAACCGCTTCCTGGCGCGGCGCGCCAGAGATGCGCACGCTGTCGCTCTCCAACCCATGTCGACCCAGTGCGTCCTGCAACTCGGCCGTGCGCAGGCGCAGCCGTTCCGCGTTGGCGGCATCGGTGCTGATCTGCGTGCCGACGTTCGAGCCGCGCAGGTCGATCGTGATGCGATCCTGACCGCCGTTCGGCGCGTCGACATCGAGTGTGAGACGCGAGACAGATCCCGCGGGCGCGTTGTCGCGCAGCTGCTGGACATCGGACACGCGCTCGGCGCTGGCAGCGCCGGCCGCGCGAATGACGGGCACGCCGTCACCCGCGGGTGTGGGCGACGATGACGATCCGTTCAGCGCACCAAAGGCTGCGCTCTCGGCGCCGCCCAGTGATTCGCGCCGAACCTGACCGAGTGCGCGGCGCTGTCCGGACGACGAATCCGACGACTCGTTGCCCGTGCTGTTGTTGGACGGACCACGCTCCGCTCCATTTGCCGCGTTCGACGCCGCGTATCCGGCGAG
>JAGNMU010000362.1 GCA_017991005.1 Gemmatimonadaceae bacterium
CCCGGTGGTGATCAACTCGTGCAGTTCCTCGCCCAACCGCGCCGACGCGTCGAGTACGGCCTGCCACCGACGCTCGCGCTCAGCGCGCGGAAACGCAGAGAAGTCGCGGCGATCGGGGATCTTGCCGCCGGGTAACGAGGCGACGAACTCCGCGCTTGGTGCAAGCAGCAGTGCACGCGAGAAATTTGCCGCGCGTGCCATACGCCACCGGAGTGATTTGTCAAACCACCCCGGCACGACGTGCGCATAAAAATGCGGATACAGCACCAGCCCGTCGCCGGCACCAAAATCAAGATCGAGATGGTAGTCGGTTACGCCGCCATCCCAATGCATCTCCCGTCGCGTTGTTTCATGCGCGCCGGGAAGACGTACACCGTCGACCAACAGTGGAATGGTGCCTGAGGCAATCAGTACGTCGCGGGCATTTTCCCGCGACAGTGTGCGGTGCACGGTGGGCAGATCGCGCCAGTGCGCAAAGGGCGTGGTGTCGCCTGCGCTGTGAAAGACGGTGCGCCGAAACTGGAGGGCCAGCGAGCGCCGTCCGACCAGATTGGCGGTGGCCGCGAGGGCAATCGCGGTGGCGAGCACCAGCCGACGTTCGCTGGCGGCGAGTCCGCGCCCTTGTGCGGTGATGACGTGCAGGCGCGCGAACGGATGCGTGAGCATCTCGTCGATGCCGGTGTCTCCAAGCAGCCGATCAAGGCATCGCGACAGGACGTCCGTGACTTCGCGCGGCTCTGGGTTCTTGGTGTAGACCTGCTCGTAGATGTAGGCGAGATGCCCGCGGTTGAGTGCCGCGACCGGATCGCGCTGGGCAAAGCAGGCCATGCGCCAGCTGCCGATGGACGAGCCGATGCAGTGCAGTGGACGCGTGCGAGCGTGAGCGGCGCCGGGCCCGAGTACCGTGCCAAACAGATAGCGGTCGAGTCCCGCGAGCACGAGCCATTTGGCTCCGCCAGATGCCCCCGGCAAGACGTCGATATCGTCGAGCCGCAGTCCACGTTCGCGAATGATGTCGAGTGCCCGCGGACCCGCCCGGAGCTCCAGGGCTCTCATCCCGTCTTCCTCACGTCATGACCCTTGGTCACAGAAAAGCGCACGCGACACATAAAGCCGATTGACTTTATCGGGATTGGTTCAGTATGCTGCGTCTCCTTCGTGCAGAGTATATGAGAACCGTTATCAACGAAAGGGGTCGCATGAGTGGGTTTGCTGAAGTCGTGCCGACGTCGGCCGTAAAGACGGCGGCGACGACCGTCGTCTGGCGACGAATCGTTCGGCCCGTTCTCTTCTGGACCCATGTCATCGCCGGCGTCATGACCGGTGGCGTGGTGCTGGTGATGTCGGCGACCGGCGTGTTGCTGACCTACCAGAAGCAGATCACGACCTGGGCCGATCTGCGCGGGCTCAACGGCGCAGCGCCCGCCGCCGCGTCGGCACCGCTCTCACCCG
The DNA here is from genome assembly GCA_017991005.1 of Gemmatimonadaceae bacterium. Taxonomy (GTDB): domain Bacteria; phylum Gemmatimonadota; class Gemmatimonadetes; order Gemmatimonadales; family Gemmatimonadaceae; genus Gemmatimonas. Next base: position 1,453 of record JAGNMU010000362.1, read on the forward strand.
ATTCGCTGATTGCGCGCGCCCACGTCGCCTCCGGGGCAGCACCGACGGGGATCGTCTGGCGGTCCGGGCGCACACGGCCGGTGGAGATCATCCTGCCGCAGAATCGCCGGCTCTTTCTCAACGCGTACACCGGACAGGTGCTGGGAACAGGATCGGCCGGCGTTCGCGGATTCTTTCGCGAGGTGACGAGCTGGCATCGTTGGCTCGCCCTGAGCGGCGAGCGTCGCAACACCGGGCGTTCGATCACCGGCCTGTCCAATCTCGCATTGTTCGTGCTCGTGGTGACGGGGATCGTGCTGTGGTGGCCACGGCAGATCACGCGCGTGGCCTTTCGCAATGTGCTCCAATTTCGCCGAGGCCTGCGCAGCAAGGCTCGCGAATTCAACTGGCATCACGTGCTGGGATTCTGGACGTGGATGCCGCTGTTCGTGGTGGTGACGTCGGGTATCGTCATCTCCTACCGGTGGGCCGGTGATCTCGTCTATCGCGCGGCGGGCGAAGCGCCACCGCGTCGTGTCCCGGCCGAGGCATCACGCGTGGAGTCACGCGTCGAGACATCACGTGCGGAAACACCCGCGCGCATCCCCTTTGACGACGCCCTGCGCATCGTCGAGACGCGTGCACCGGATTGGCGCACGATCTCACTGTCGCTGCCGCGACAGCGTTCCGCGGGGCACACGTTCACCATCGACCGTGGAACGGGTGGCGAACCGCACAAGCGCGCGCAGCTGGTGATCGCGCACGCCGGCGCCGAGGCGCGCTGGCAGTCGTTCAGCGAACAACCAACGGCGCGCCGATGGCGATCGATCCTTCGGTTCGCACATACAGGTGAGGTATTGGGACTCGTCGGACAAACCGTGGCGGGAGTCGTCTCGCTCGCGGCATGTCTGTTGGTGTACACGGGCCTCGCACTTTCACTGAGACGACTGCTGGTGTGGTTCCGTCGTCGGCGCAGGGCGCCCGAGCTGTCCATGTAACGCCTGGCTCGTCGTCGACGCGGCCACGTTGCCGATTTGACGACGTCAGTCGAAGTTGTGGTGTGACCGACTACACTTTTGAAACCACGCCCCGCGTGGTTGTCACCGACGGCAGCGCGGCGCGCCTCGCGTGGTACGCAAGCGAACGCGGTATGCGGCGCGTGCTGGTGGTAACCGACCAGGCCCTGCGCCGCACCGGCATTCTCGACGATGCGCTGGCCAGTTTTTCCAAGGCCGGTGTGTCGCTCTCGGTATTCGACGGTGTCGCGGCAGACCCGCCGGAATCGTGCATACATGACGCGGTTGCGCAGGCACGCGAGGAATCGGTCGACGGCATCATTGGTCTCGGTGGCGGCAGCTCGCTCGACACCGCCAAACTGGTGGCGCTGCTTGCACGCACGCCACAACCACTCGACGAGGCATACGGTATCAACCGCGCGCGGGGCCCGCGTCTGCCGCTCATTCAAGTGCCGACCACGGCGGGTACGGGCTCGGAAGTGACGCCGATCGCCATTGTCACGTCTCCAGCCCGCGAAAAGAAGGGCGTGGTGTCCACGCTGCTCTACCCCGATCTCGCGCTCCTCGACGCGTCACTCACGTTGGGTCTGCCGTCACGGGTGACGGCCATGACGGGTATCGACGCCATGGTGCATGCCATCGAGGCGTATACCTCGAAGCTGAAAAAGAATCATCTCTCCGATGGCCTGGCCGTTCGTGCGCTCCTGCTGCTGTCGGACAATCTGCGCCGCGTGCTGCACGATGGCCGTGACCTCGCCGCACGCTGCGCGATGTTGCAGGGGGCAATGCTCGCCGGCATGGCCTTCGCGAACGCGCCGGTGGCGGCCGTGCACGCCTTGGCGTATCCGATCGGCGGCCACTTTCACGTGCCGCATGGGCTGAGCAATGCGCTGGTGCTGATGCCGGTGCTCCGTTTCAATCAGCCCGTCGCGGATGCGCAGTATGGGGAACTTGCGGGCGCGCTCCGTCGGGATGGTGCTGCCGCATGCGACGCGCGAACGGGCGACGCGTTTGTGCGGGCCATGGAGGAGCTGGTGGCCGACCTCGGACTCGAGCGCCGGTTGCGTGATGTGGGTGTGGCCGAGGGCGATCTCGAGCTGCTGGCGACCGATGCGATGAAGGTGCAGCGCCTGCTGGTGAACAATCCGCGCGAGGTCACGCTGGACGATGCGCGCGCGCTGTATCGTGAAGCATTCTGATGACTATGGACCACACCGTGCGTGCGAGCTATCGGGCATTCGTCTCGCTTGATACGCGCTGGATGGACAACGATGCGTATGGCCACGTGAACAACGTGGTGTACTACAGTTTCTTCGACACCGCGGTGAATCGGTGGTTGATCGATCAGGGCGTCCTCGACATCGCCACCAGTCCCGCGATCGGCGTGGTGGTGGAAACACAGTGCCGGTATTTCTCGTCGATCACATTCCCCGACCGCGTGACGGCGGGACTGCGGGTGGCGCACCTCGGCACGAGCAGTGTGCGCTACGAGATTGGCCTGTTTCGCAATGACGAGGATACCGCCGCCGCCAGCGGGCATTTTGTGCACGTGTACGTGGACCGGGCCACACGGAAAACGGTGGAGATGCCGGCGGAGGTGAGGCAGGTGCTGGATGCAAACAGAACAGTTGTCAGTGGTCAGTTATCAGACAAAGGCTGAGTCGTGGGTCGTCAGTGCGAGTGGTCGGTGGTCAGTGAGTCCACAGTCTGAGAACCCACTGGCTACTGACTACGCTGACTGACAACCCACGACTCAGCCGTTGTCCGACTCACTGGAAAACCGACAACTGCTTTTTCCCTTTCAGGTAATCACCGTCGGCTCCGTCCGCCCCGTCCGCTCCACCAGCTCACTCACTCTCAGCGCCGCGTCCACCAATGGCGCCAATGCCGCGGCCACGTCCATGTCCAGACGGGTCGCGTCGGTCTCGCGCGATTCGATGTACACGCGAATGGTCGCGCCCTCGGTCCCGGTCCCGGAGAGTCGAAAAACAATACGCGCGCCATCGGCAAACAGAATGCGCAGCCCTTGTCCCGCGCTGACCGAACCGTCAACCGGGTCGACATACGAAAAGTCGTCGGCGGTGCGTACGGTGCGTCCCGCCAGCGACGAGCCGGGCAGCGTACCAAGCTGCGCGCGCAGATACGTCATCAGCCCATTGGCGGCTGCGGTCGACACCCCTTCGTAGTCGTAGCGCGTGTAGTAGTTGCGTCCGAATCGCGCCCAGTGCTCGCGCACGATCGTCTCCACGGATTGCCGGCGCGCCGCGAGAATGTTCAGCCAGAACAACACGGCCCAGAGCCCGTCCTTCTCCCGCACGTGATCGGAGCCGGTGCCAAAACTTTCCTCGCCGCACAGCGTGATCCGACCGGCGT
>JAGNMU010000363.1 GCA_017991005.1 Gemmatimonadaceae bacterium
GAAGTGAGGCGAGGCGTCGAGGCGGGGCACGCTAACCGAAGACACCGCGCAGCACGTCCGCGAGATTGGCGGCCAGGGCATCGATCAACTCCTGTGGATGCACCGCCGAGACGGACACGCGCAAGCGCGAGGTGCCCGGGGGCACGGTCGGGGGACGAACGCCGCCCACGAGAAACCCGCGTCGCCGCATCTCGCCAACGACTGCCATCGTCCGGTTGGGATCGCCGATAAGAATCGGAATGATGTGTCCATCCGGAATACCAGGCACTTCGCGGCCCGCATCGCGCAGCCGTTCGCGCAGTCGGCGTGCGCGCGCCCGCACGGCGTCGCGCCGCCACGACTCGACCTGCGCCAACCGCAGCGCTTCAAGCGACGCGGCCGCCATCGCTGGTGGGGTGCCCGTCGTGAAAATGAAGGACCGCGCGCGACTGGTGAGAAACTCGATCAGGGTTTGCGAGCCCGTCACCCACGCGCCGGCCGTGCCCAGTGCTTTGCCGAGCGTGCCGACCACCACGTCGATCTGGCCAGTCACTCCGAGCTGTTCGATTGCGCCCGCGCCGGTGTCACCGAGAACACCGGTGCCGTGCGCATCATCGACATACGTCCACGCGCCAAATCGACGGGCGAGGTCCACCAGCCCATCGAGCGGAAACACATCGCCGTCCATCGAGAACACACCTTCCACGACGATCAGTGCACGCCGATACCGACCGCGGTCGGCGTCGAGCATGGCCCCGAGCGCATCGAGATCGCAATGCGGAAACACCCGCAACGTCGCTTTGGAGAGTCGGCAGCCGTCAATCAACGAGGCGTGATTGAGTGTGTCCGAGTAGATCACATCGTCGCCATCGACCAGTGCCGGGATGACGCCGATGTTCACCATGTAGCCCGATGGAAAGAGCAACGCATGCTCGCAGCCCTTGAAGCGGGCGAGCGCGCGCTCGAGCGCATCGTGAATGGGATGATTGCCGGAAATCAGGCGTGCGGCGCCGGCGCCTGTGCCCTCGGCCTGCAACACGGCGCTGGCGGCGCGTGCGACGCGCGGATCGGAGGCCAGCCCCAGATAGTCGTTCGACGCGAAGTCGGCGATGCGCTCGCCGTTGATGAGCACGGTCCCGGCGTGACGCTGCTGCACGGCGCGCAGTGTGCGCCGCAGTCCGGCGGCCTGCAGTGCCTGCAATTCCTCATCCAGGACATCGTGCATGCTGCGCATCGCATCGAATGCTGGATCCGCGGCTTCGTGCGACGTGGGGTCGACGATGGTCATCGCACCACCACGGTGAGGTGTCGGCTGGCGGCGTGCGCCGAGCAGTATCCACCGTACGTTCCCGGTGGAATGGTGTACGACGTCTCCGAGCCCGCATTTGCCGTGAACAAAGCCAGCTGATGCGTCATCGTATCGCGATTGATCACGCGGACGGCACGCCGCGCCCCCGAACCGCCCACGAAAATGGTATCCGACAGTGGACGTCGCCGACCGTAGTGATCGACCACACTCGCCACACCGCCGCGTTCCACCTCGATGGAGAGATCGGGGCGAGGCCAGAGCCACCACGCGACGAGTGTGGAGAGCGCCAGGATGCCAAGCAGCAACAACATGCGGGAGAACATCACGGTGCGCGTACCGGTGCCCGCACGTCGAGCGTCCGCCCATCGGCGAAGGTGGCGATCAGTGACACCGTATCGCCGACGACCAGCGCGCGCCGCAGTTCGATCAACATCACGTGCAGTCCGCCGGGGATCATGGTCAGCGTGCTGTCACGGGCAATCACGATGGCCGGACGCGCGCTCATGTGCACCATGCCCTGATGCTGCATGGTCTCGTGCAGTTCGGCGGCCACGGCGGCGGATGACGACCATCCTGTGATGGCGATATCGACCGTGTCACCATTGGCCAGCGTCAGATAGGCCGCTCCAGTGGCACCCGAATCGGCCGCGCGCACCCACGCGTCACGTACCTGCAACGGCGTGTGGTTCTCCGGGGGCGCAGCACAGGCAACGGCGGTCGCGGCGACGACCGCGATACCACCGAGTGGCCCGACGCCACGCGTGCGCACGCGGCGTGTTCCGGGAGGAAGCAGGCGCATCAGAGGATTGACTCCAGGTCGGCGGCCAGGGCATCCCACCCGATGCCAAACGGGTACATCGCAATCACACGACCGCGGTCGTCCACGAGAAACGCTTGCGCCGAGTGACTGACGAGATAGTTGCTGGCGGCCGTGCCGGTCTCTTTCGCCGCGGTCACGCCGAACGAGGCCATGATGGCCGCTGTCGTGGCAGCATCACCGGAGACGCCCACAAACGACGGATCAAACTGCTTTGCATAGGCATCGGCGATCTGTGGGGTGTCGCGTTCGGGATCGACGGTGACAAAGACAAATCGCACCTTGGCCGCGTCCGCACCCACCTTCTGCTTGGCGCGCTTCCAATCGGCGAGTGTGGTGGGACAGACATCGGGACAGTGCGTGTAGCCGAAAAAGACGAGCATCGGTCGTCCCGCGATCGGCGCGGTCCGCAGCGAATCGCCGGTCGGCTGCGCAAAGGCAAAGGACGCCACGTCGCGCGGCGGTTCCACCATCACGCCGTGCAGTTGCCGCTCGCCGCCACACGCCGTCATCACCACCAGCACACCGAGCAGCCCCACCAGGCGCCGGAGGTCACCGCTGGGACCACCGGCCAGCGGGCGGGGGGCGGCCTCGAAAACCTGACGAATGGCGTCGCGCTGACGCGTCTTGCGTTTCATGGCTCAAATATGCCCGGATCCACAGTGGCGTGCAGGCCTCCCGGACCGTTTGATTTCGCGCACATGGTCATCGAACATCCGCCCGCTTCGCGTGCCTTGCACACGCGCCGTCAATGGCTCGTTTTTGGTGCCGTGTCGTTCGTATTGGTGCTGGGTGCACACCTGCTTGACGAGACCGCGTGGCGCCTGCTGCGCGACCCGCGCATCTACGAAAAAGACATCGGGCGCCTGTTTCGTGTCGTTGGGTTTCTTCCCACGTGGCTGATTGTGGCCGGCGCGGTGTGGCTGCATGATCGCGGCGCACACACCGAGGGCCGCGAGTCCGGACCGGGGTGGGGGTGGCGTGGCGGTCTCGTCCTGCTCGCGCCGACGCTCGGCGGTACGGCGGCCGAGCTGCTCAAGTTGCTGATACGGCGCCTGCGCCCGCTGCCGGACCACTTCGAATACGTATTCCGTCCCTTTGCCGATGGACCGCTGTCCAACCGTGGCATGGGGATGCCGAGCAGTCATGCGCTGGTCGCGTTTGCCGGCGCGGCCGCACTCGCGCGCGTGTTTCCGCGGTCATGGTGGATCTGGTATCTGCTGGCCACCGGATGCGCCGTCACGCGGATCATGGCGGTTGGCCATTTCCTCAGTGATACCGTCGTCGCAGCCTGCGTGGGATACGCGATCGGTGTGCTGCTGTCACAATCCGGGAACTTCGGTCGTGCAACCGCGTCTTCCGCGACCGCGCGTTCCGCCACCGCGCCTTCCGCGACCGCGCGCAAGACGGCCGGATGACCACACCTGCCTTACCGCCGCGTGGCCGCGCGGCTGGCAGTGCGCCATACGCGCCCACCGCAGAGTCGCCGTGTATCAAAGTCTGTCAGATCGATCTCGATGATCGCTGTCGCGGATGCGGCCGCACGCTCGACGAAATCGCGCGATGGCGTGAGATGACACGCGAGGAACGCATCGCCGTCAATCAGCGCATCGGGTTCGTGTCACACGAGCGAACGCGATGACGTGGGCGACGGGTGTTCGACTGGCGATCTGCAGCGTCACGGTCCTGCTCGCGGTTGCCTGTGCCCGCGTCACCGCGACGCCGCAAACGCCGGCTGTCGCCTCGGCGGCGCCCAGCGTGCTGCTCGGCACGTTCACCGATGATTACGATGTCACGTACCGCATCTCGCCGGACGTGTGGGAGCATGGCGCGCGTACGCGCTATGAGATCGTGGCCTGGTATCCGGACTCGCAGTATCTGATTGCCCGCAACGCGGCCACCAATCGCGCCGACGCCGGCCAATGGACACGGATCGACTGGATGACGCTGACCGGCATGGCCCCCTATCAGTGGGCGTATTGCCTGAGTGCGTACAAGGCGCCTACCCGTGACAGTGCGCAGGCCACGCGCGTCGCGGACCGCGGCACGCCGCGGACCGGCTGCAACGGATTCCCGTTTTCACGGATGCGTTCCGGGGGGCGGACGTAACCGTGACTCAGTCATCATCTGCGCCATCTCCAGCCACTCCGCGCGCGTGGTGATCTCGGTGGTGCTGTCCCGGTAGGTGGCGGCCGCTCGCAGAATGGCCTGCCGCTTCTGTGCAGCGGGCACGGCCTCGGAGAGGAGAATATCCGACAACACGTCGTGCATCGCATGCATGTTGTCGAAGATGATGGCCGCTTCCGGGTACCGCGCCGAAAACCGCGGCGCCACCGCCGCCGACATCGGCATCATGGTGGGCATCTCGCTCGGCGCATTCGCAATGAGCGCAAAGAATCGGTCGACGACGCGCCCGACGGCGGTGCGTTGCGCGTCGAGCTGCGGATCGGCCATCAGGGCGTCGTACAGCGACATCTGCATCCAGTGATACGTCCAGAGCAGCCCGTTGAACTTGGGCGCACGCTGTCGGAACACCTGTGAGTACGGCTGCCCGTCCATCAGTGCCATGCTCTTGGGATGGCTGCTGAACGCCAAGTCTGGTCGCGACCGATAATACGCGAGCACCCGCGCCACTTCCTTGTCGCGCAGCGACTCGTGCCAGTCGGGAATGGCCAGGACGTCGTACAACTGCTTGTG
>JAGNMU010000364.1 GCA_017991005.1 Gemmatimonadaceae bacterium
GGATTGTAGAAAAAGTGGACGACGTGTGGCATTCAGCTACGTCGAGTATCGGCACTCCTCCCCACCCACTGGCCCATCGCACCCCAAAGATGCCAAGCACATAACCAACCCGTCCGGTGGCGAAACGGCGCACCCGCGCCAATTGTCCCACCCCCCTGCAATCGCGTAGACTGAAAGCGGCTGCGCCCGCTTGGGGTTCGCCGCTCCTTCTTTTATCCAACCCGCAATGCGAATCCGCTCCCTCCCGCTCCTCGCGGCAGGGCTGGTACTCGCCGCCTGTCAGCCGGCGAAAAAGCCGGCGACCGCGCCGACGCCCGCTCCCAACCGCCCCGCTGGCAACGCGGGCGCGCCCACGCCAGGCGCCCCAGCGCCCGGCACCCCGACCACCGGCGGGCAGCCGCCGGCCGGACTCCCCAACCTCGCCAACCTCGGACTCGGCGGCGCCGGCGGTGACCCAAACCCGCGCCCTTACGCGCAGGTCATCACACCGCGCGCCAAGTCCAAAAAGGGCGTGTTCGATGTGCACCAGGTCGGCTCGCGCTTGTACTTCGAACTCCCCGCCAAGGAACTCGGCCGCGACTTCGTCGTCACCACCGTGCTCGCCGGCACGCCCGCGGGGATCGGCATCAATGGGACCCTTGGACCCGATCGCGTGGTCCGCTTTGAACGGCGCGACAATCGCATTTTCATGCGCGATATCAATTTCAATAACGTCGCGACCGATTCACTGCTCTCCACACGACGCGCCATGGCGCTGATCGAGTTCTATCCGATCATCGCGGCGTTCAATGTCGAATCGTACGGCAAGGACAGCGCCGCCGTCATCGAAGTGACGCGCATGTTCACCGGCGGCATTCAGGAATTCGCCGGCGGCGGTCAGCGCGTGAACGTCGATGCGTCGCGTTCGTTCATCGAACGGTTTGCCGCCTTCTCGCGCAACGTCAATGTCACGGCCAGCCAGACGTTCACACGCGGCGCGGCCGGTGGCATCGCCATCCCCGGCCTCAACCTCGGTGGACCCGGCGGCGCCACGACCGAAGCGTACACCTTCTCGCTCGTGCGGCTGCCTGACGATCCCATGATGCCACGCTTCATGGATGCCCGCGTTGGCTTCTTCGGCACCAGCAAGACCGATTTCGGATCGGCCGAGCAGCGGGTGCTGCCGCGACGGTACATCTCGCGGTGGCGGCTCGAGTGTTCTGATCAGAAAGTGGGCAACCTGTGTGTGCCCAAGAAGCCGATCACGTACTACGTCGATCCCGCGACGCCGGAATGGCTCAAGCCGTGGATTCGCCGTGGTATCGAAGAGTGGCAGGGCGCGTTCGAACAAGCCGGCTTCTCCAAGGGCATCGTCGCGGCCGACGCACCGAACGATCCCGACTTCTCCGGAGAAGACGCCACCGTCGCCATGGTGCGGTGGTTGCCGTCGCCGGTGGCCAATGCGGTGGGACCGAGCACGCTCGACCCGCGCACCGGTGAAATCATCGACGCCGACGTCCAGATGTATCACAACATCATGGATCTGCAGCGCGACTGGTATTTCACGCAGGTGGGACACCTTGATCCGCGCGCGCAGCGATTCCCGTTCCCGGACTCGCTCATGGGACGGCTGGTGCAGTTTGTCGCCGCGCACGAAGTCGGTCACACGCTCGGCTTCCCGCACAACATGAAGGGCAGCTCGATGTACCCGGTCGATTCGATTCGCTCGAAGACCTGGGTCGCCAAGATGGGACATTCGCCGTCGATCATGGACTACGCGCGCTTCAACTACATCGCGCAGCCCGAAGACGGAATTCCGCTGTCCAATCTCGTGCCGAAGGTTGGACCGTACGACGTGTTCGCCGTGAAGTGGGGCTACACCCCCATCGCCGGCGCCAAGCGTCCGGAAGATGAAAAGACCACGCTCGATGACTGGGCGCGCATGCAGGATACGGTGCCCTGGTATCGCTTCGGCGGCGGCGCCGTCGATCCGGGTGAACAGTCTGAAGCGATCGGCGACGCGGACGCGGTCAAGTCCACGCGACTCGGCTTCAAGAACCTCAAGCGCATTGTCGATCTCGTCGTCCCGGCGTCCACCGCCGACAAGACGGCCGACTATTCGCTGCTGCGCACCACGTACTCCGGTGTGCTCAACCAGTGGGCCACCGAAGCGCAGCACGTCACGCGTGTGGTGGGCGGTCTCAACAAGCAGGAGAAGGCCGTCAGTCAGAGCGGACCGGTGTGGACGCCGGTCTCACGCGCCCGTCAGAAGGAAGCCGTGAAGTTCCTGAATGACGAAGTGTTCGCGACACCGACCGCGATGATCAAGCCGGACATCCTCCGGAAGATCGAATCGGACGGCAACATCAATCGCGTCAGCGGCGCGCAGGCGCGCACGCTCTCGTCACTGGTTGCCAACGCGAAGCTCCAGCGCATGGTCGAATTCGAAGCCATGGGCACCAACAAGAGCGACGTGTATCCGCTCACGGAAATGCTCGACGATCTGCGCCGCGGCCTCTGGAAAGAGATCTACACCGGCGCGCCAATCGACGCGTATCGCCGTCGCCTGCAGGCCACGTATGTGGAAGCGATGGCCGCCAAGATCAAGCCGGCACCCCCGACCGCGCAGGATGCGCAGTTGGCGGCGCTGCTCGGTCTGACACAGCCCAACACGCGTGACTTCCGCCCGCTCATCAAGGAAGAAATGCGCACGCTTGATCGTGAGCTCGCTGCCGCCATCGGCAAGACCAGCGATCGGGTGTCACGCGCCCATCTGTCCGATGTGCGCGATCAGATCAAGACGATGCTCGATCCGAAGGACTGAACACCGCACGGACCAGTGGCAGGACGATCACAACGGGGAGGCCGAGCTATCGGCCTCCCCGTTGTGCAGTCAGGTCAGCAGCGCGGCACCGGATATCGTGACACCGTCGTGGCCATCACACCGGTCACCGCGCGCGCCCGATGTTGCAGCACCAGCAGTGTATCGCCGCGCAGTGCAAACACCGCGCGGGCATCTGCAGCGATTGGCACGGCGACATCATTGCACGTGACACGTCCGGCCGCGTCGATGCGCGACAGCCACGCGCGGGCACCCACGGCGCCGTTCTGCATCGCAAAATCCACGTGCACCAACACGGTCGATTGATCGGCCAACGCACCGACAAACGACAGGACGGACGCCGGCGCCGCTTCGCTGCCTCGCGCCTTCGGATTCGCCAGTCGGGCATCGAGGTCGTTGGGAACGCCGATGCGATGACGCGCCGGTAGTCGGATCGAGTCGCGGAGCGCCCCGCGCGTGTCGATCGTATACAGCTGGTCCGATCCCATGAAGGCCACGCGAATGACATCGCCCGACATCACCGCGTAGGACAGCGGATAGTTCTCGGCAATCCGCGGAAAGGCGCGCAGCGTTTTGGGCAGGGCCCCAATACGGCGCACCGTCGAATCGCCGAGAATCAGGATGCCCGCGCTGGTGGATTGCGCGAGATCCTGCATGCCCATCACGATGGTATCGGTACGCACAGCAAGATTCGCCGCCTGCGCCTCGACCCGGTACGCGCCGCGCGCAACGCCAGCGTCGAGCGAGAACACGTTGATCCGTCGCAAGGCGGCGTCCGCCACCAACAGGGCGGTGTCTCCCACCACGGCGAGCGCCGTGGGACCGACGAACTGTCCGGGTCCGTTCCCACGCGCACCAATGCGGCGCACAAACTCTCCCCCAGACGCATATTCCAGCACCGTTCCACTGGCGGCGTCGGAGACGAACGTCGACGAGGCGCCTGTCGTAAAGGCGAGCGGCTCGGAGAGGTAGTCACTGTCGGTGCGCTCAAGCTCGATCGGTGTGCCCGCAGAGGTGAGACTGTCGGCGGCAGGGGCCGCCGGACGATCACCACAAGCGGACAGACCACAGGCGGCCACCCCCGCTATGGCCAGCATCACCAGGCCGACTGCCGCACTCGTTGATGTTCGGAACACGCAAATTCTCACGACGGTTCGGGTTTGGCACCGCTGCAGGATGCAAGTGCCACGGGGTATGCTAACGAACCAGCTGGGCTGACACCCGACGCACAGCGCCAACGTACACCTTGAACACTATGACCGCTGTTGCGCCTGCCCCCACCCCGTCTGGCGAAATCGCCTCGGTACGCGCTGCCCTGCGGGGCCAGTACGCCATTGAGCGCGAGCTCGGGCGGGGCGGCATGGGTATCGTGGTGCTCGCACGCGACGAGCGGCTCGATCGACAGGTCGCGCTCAAGGTGCTCCCACCATCGTTGGCGGCACAGCCGGATACGCGCGAGCGATTCCTGCGCGAAGCCCGCATGTCCGCACAGCTATCGCACCCCAACATCGTGCCGGTCTACCGGGCTGATGAAATCGGCGGATTTGCGTTTTTCGCCATGGGGTTTGTCGATGGCGAAACACTGGGAGAACGCATTCGCGATCGCGGGGCGCTCCCGGTCAGCGAAGTGGTGCGTGTGCTGCGTGAGGTGGCCTGGGCGCTCGCCTACGCGCATGCCCGCGGCATCGTGCATCGCGATGTCAAACCCGACAACATTCTGCTCGAGCGCAGCAGTGGTCGGGCCAGTGTCACCGATTTCGGGATTGCCCGCGCCGACTTCAACCCGGCGCTCACGCAAGACGGTTATGTGCTCGGCACCGTGCACTACATGAGCCCCGAACAATCCAGTGGCGACGCACTGGATGGGCGGAGTGATCTGTATGCACTCGGCTGTGTCGGATTTTACGCACTCAGCGGACGTCTCCCATTCGAAGGGCAGTCACCGCAAAGTGTCCTCATTGCCCACGC
>JAGNMU010000365.1 GCA_017991005.1 Gemmatimonadaceae bacterium
ACCGAGCGCTGCGAGCGCCGGTGTGCCAAACTGCGTGGTGGTCCGCGTGAGCAGCACGTAGATGAAGCTGAACACGACGCCGGTGGTGGCAGCCGGCGCGCCGATGCGGGCGATACGTGCCCAGATATCCAGTCGCGGACGACCCACCACCAGCAGCGCACGTTTGCGCAGCAACATCACGCCGACGAGAAACGCGACGCCGCGCGGCACGATGGTGGCCAACGCGGCGCCACGCACACCCAGTGGAGGAATGGGTCCGACGCCGAGAATCAGCATCGGATCGAGCGCCAGCCCCATGACGGTGGTGAGCAACAGAATGTACAGCGGTGTGCGCGTGTCACCGACGGCGCGAAACGCGGCATCGACGGCAAAGAAGCCGAAGATGAGCGGCATGCCAAGCAGATAGTAGCCGAGGTACTGCGAGCCAATCGCGGTGACGGCGGCGTTGGTCTCCATCAACGCGAACAGCAACGGCATTAGCAGCGGCGACGCCAGTGCAATCACCGTGCCCAAACCAACACCGAAAACAATGCCGTCGCCGACGGTGCGCGCAGCTTCCCGCGGTCGCCGTTCCCCATGACGTCGCGCCGTGATGGCATCGACACCAATGCTCACCATTTCGCCAATGGAAATCACCAACCAGATCCAGAAGACACTGCCGGTCACGGCCGCCAGTGAATCGGCGCCGAGATACCGACCGATCCAGAACGTATCGACCGTGTGAAACGTCGTCATCAACAAGTTCGCCGCAATCGCAGGCAACGCGACGCGGCGAATGGTTTGTGGCAGGGGTTCGCTGACCAGCGCACCCACCGGCGCGCCCGGTTCGGACGCGTCGGTGTGGAGAGGTGACGTCATGCGTGCAGGTTCAGCGTCCGTATGCGGCTCAGGCGCCGTACCGCTCGTCCATGCGCGACATCACACGAAGCGCGATCTGTTCGATTTCTCGCGCCGCCTTCGATGCCGGTTCTGCATCGACGATGGGCCGGCCGATGTCACCGCCTTCCTGCACGCGCGGATCGAGCGGAATCTGTCCGAGCAACGGCAGATCACAGTCGGCCGCCAGGCGCGCACCGCCACCGGTGCCGAAGACGGCAATTGGCTTGCCCGTCTCGGGGTTTTCGAAGTACGACATGTTCTCGACAATGCCGAGCACGGGCACTGCAGTGCGCTCGAACATCTTCACACCACGCAACGCATCGCCCACCGACACCTGTTGCGGGGTGGTGACGATCACGGCGCCGTGCACCTGCGTGGCCTGCACCAGTGACAGCTGCGCGTCACCGGTTCCCGGCGGCATATCCACCAGGAAATAGTCGAGCTGTCCCCACGCGACATCGCGCAAAAACTGCGTGATGATCTTCATGACGATCGGGCCGCGCCAAATGGCCGGCTGCTCCTTTTCGATCAGGAAGCCGATGGAGATGACTTTGATGCCGTAGGCTTCGAGCGGAATGATCTTGTCGTCGCGCACCGGTGGTGCGGCGTCGACGCCCAGCATGAGCGGCAGGTTGGGGCCGTAGATATCCGCGTCCATGATGCCGACGCGTTTTCCCTGCCGTGCGAGTGCAATCGCCAGGTTGACGGCCACGGTCGATTTGCCGACGCCGCCTTTTCCAGACGAGATGGCAATGATGCGGCCGAGGTTTGGATACTGAACCGGGTCCGGCACTTTGGGAGGGGCCTTGGGCGCCGGCGCCGCGTCCATCACCGGCAGCGGGCGTCGTGGCGCGCCGGCAGCGCCGGCGGTTGGGGCCGCTGGAGTGCCCTGACGTGCGGGCGTCGGCGCCGGATCGGTCTGGGCCGGGTCGCGCACGTCGACGCGCACGTCGGCGACTCCTTTGATGGCCTCGACGGCCTGGCGGACATCACGCACCAGCGTGGCGTCATCCGCCGCGCCCAGCATAAGCGTGAGGCGAACCTTGCCGTCGACGGTCGTGGCGATATCCCGCACCATGTCGGCCGCCAGCACATCGGCGCCGGTCCGGGGATTTTTCACGGCCGCGAGGGCCTCTGAGATGCGTTCCTGAAGTGTTGACATGGCGTGAAAGGTAGACGGGTGGCGGGAGTGGGGTGAAGGGAGCGTGCGCAGCCGGGCGCCTGCGTTCGGATGGCCGAGGGTGCAAGGAAATGGTGACGGACCGATGACAGGCTGGTGCTATGCTGGCCCTGCCTTCGGCGCGGGCTCACACCGGCGGCCGGGGCCGGTGCGCGGCACAGGGCGGCGCACCATTTCACGGATAGATCCCGAGGCACACATGTCCACCATTGCTCTTCGCATCTTGGCAGGCGCTGCGGCCCTGCTGCTCACCATCGCCGCGGTCGATGTTCCCGGCGCGCGCGCGCAGACGGCATATCCCACGGCCGAGGGCACGACGGCCACCACGTGCGGCACGGGCGTCCTGCAGTTCTGTGGCACCGAAACCATTCAGAAGTGTGAATGGACGTTCGAGGTCGATCTCAACCTCTTCACGCGCTCCGGCGGGATCAAGGTCGGCAAGTACGAATGCAAGAGCTACGGCTACAAGACGTTGTACAAAGACCAGCGCGAAGTCACGATTCCGGGCTGCTCCACAATCGGCGGTGGCAGCCGAGGCGCCGGAATGACCGGAACGCGCGGATCAGGTGAAGACGACGGCGGCGATTTCTGCTTGTAGGGAAATCACATGCGCCCAGCGTTGATCTCGACGGGCGCGGTGGTGCTGGTGCTGCTCGCAAGCGCAGTCGTTGATGCGCGGCGGGCAGCACCGTGGCCGACCATCGCGCAAAGCATGGACGCCGGTCCGCCTCACCGCGCGAGCGCGCACTCGGCATCGGCCGAGCGACGCATCGCGCGCCCGCTGCAGAGCGCCGTGCTGCTGCAGGCGATCGATTGCACCGGGAACCTGCGCATGTTGCACCTCCTGCATCGATTGCCGGTGCGGGATCGAATTCAGCTCGCGGTGCTGTGGTACGTAGGACCGGCATCGGACACGCTCCTGATTCGGCGCCTGCTGCCGCAGTGGACGTCGGCGGTGCCGCTGCACGCCGTGCCCTCGCACGTGCGCGCTGATCTCGCGCGCATGGGGCACACCAGCACGCCCGCACTGGTCGTGCTGGACCAATCGCAGCGCGTGCGATTCGCCACGCAGAGTCCCCGTTCCCCACGCGAATACGCCGGTCTTCGTCGCATCATCGAAGGGCTTACCTGGATCGAGGAGTTGTAGATGACGATTCCCCCATGCACGCGCCATCGCGCAACGGCCGTCTGTCGCGCTCTGCTGCTCGCGGCCGCATTCGTGCCGCTCGACGCGACGTCCGCAGACGCCCAGGCCTCCCGGAGCAAGGCGTCGGGTTCGGTTTCACCGCCAGCGCCGGATCGGCGACGATTTCGCGCCGATTCCTTTCTCATTCGCGAATGGTTGCGTGGCGGCACCAAGGAGCCAGAGCGATTTGTCGAACCCCGACAACTCGTTGTTGCCGGTGAGCAACTCATCGTCCTCGATATGGGAACGCGCGAAGTCTCCGCACTCGACGCAAAAACCGGCGCCGCGCGGTTCAGTCTCGCGGCGCGCGGCGAAGGTCCCGGCGAGTTCAAGCGCCCTGCGCTGCTGCTCGCGCGCGGCGCTGAGTTTGGCGTGATCGATCAGGCGACAGCGCGACTGACCATGTTTTCGGGACGAGGAACCTATGTCGGCGATACGCCGATGACGGACGCCGGGATGCTCGAAGGTGGGTGTCTGCTGAGCGCAGGACGCGTGTTGACGAAAGTCGCCGGGACAGACAACGCACTGCGCCTGGTGGACAGTACCGGAAGCGTGCGTCTCCAACGCTCGCTCCCGAGCTCGTCGAACGCACAAGATCATAGTGCGCTCATGGCCTCGGCCGATGTCGCCGGGCCCCTCGCGAATGGTGCGTGTGCGATTGTGCCACGTTACGGCGCGGTATGGTACTCCATCGTTCCCGGCGGAATGCCAGTGCCGCATCCGTATGTCGAGGCGGGCGTGTCTTCATTGCCGCGGGCGGAAAGCAAGACATTGGAAAAGGACTGGCGGTCGGAAACACGAACCGTGACCGAAATCAGCAACATTCCCCCAATCGCCCGAGGTGCGCTGACTATTGGTGATACACTCATCGTGCAGGCAGGCGCCACCAAGCGATTTCCATTTCTTCTACTCGACTACTACCACCTGCCGAGTGGCCGGTATGTATACAGTCGCCGGATGTTCGCGTCGTTCTCCGCGCTGACAATCGGTCCGGACGGCTGGTTTTACGGAGCGCTCATCGGCGACGAGAACGCCGCCGTGCTGGCGTTCACGCCGGCAACGCGATTGCCCGGCAAGGGTCCAGCCGGTGCCCCCGTCAAGCCCACGACGGCCGTGCCGCATCAGCGGTGACGTGCCGCCGTGCTGCGCCGACCTGATGCAGATCGGCGCCGCAGTGCGCGTGCCACAAGACTGGGAGACGGCGGTCCGGCCGACCGAGCGGAGGATGTCGAGCGGAGGAAGGATCGACCGGTCTGCCGTCTCTCAGTCCGGCAACTGGCCCGTGCTCAGGTAGTGGCGCGCATCGGCTACAACGCGGGTGCGAACCTCGATCAGCGAACCGGTCAGCATCGCACCGGACGCTTTGGCATGACCGCCTCCACCATAGGTGCGGGCCAACTGCTGCACGTCCACGGCTCCGGCACTGCGGAATGACACTTTCACCTTGCCATAACCCAAGTCGCGAAAGAACAGCGCCAGCCGCGTCCCGGCGATACTGCGTGGATGTTCGACGATGCCGTCGAGTTCTTCGCTCGTGACATCG
>JAGNMU010000366.1 GCA_017991005.1 Gemmatimonadaceae bacterium
AATCCAGTGGCGACGCACTGGATGGGCGGAGTGATCTGTATGCACTCGGCTGTGTCGGATTTTACGCACTCAGCGGACGTCTCCCATTCGAAGGGCAGTCACCGCAAAGTGTCCTCATTGCCCACGCGACCAAAGAGCCGCCCGCACTGCGAACGCTCGCCCCCGCAGTACCGGCGCCGGTCGCGGCGGTGATCGATCGGTGTCTTCGCAAACGGCCGGATGAGCGGTTTGCGACCGGCGAAGAACTTGCTGATGCCCTCGGCAAGGCCATGGGTGAAGTCGAACACGCGGCGCGCGAATCGGGCGGGTCGACGATGCTCTCGGATGACCAGGCCATGGCCGTGTGGCGTCGCGCGGCGGAGTTGCAGGCCGAGGCCGCCGCTCGCCTCGAGTCACGCATGCGCAGTGCATCGGATACGCGGCGACTGACCGCGGTCAGTAGCAGCGACGTGTCAGGCGATCCGTCGGACGGCGCACCAGCCGATACCGTCGTACCCACCAGTGCATATCGCTTGCAGGACGTGGAGGCCGCCGCCGCTGAGGTGGGGATCTCCCAGAAGTACGTCGCGCTCGCACTTGCCGAGCTGCAGGGCAGTGGAAACAACGCGCTCCAACGCGTGCAACCAGTGCCGGAATGGAAGGAGCGCCTTTCCACGCGGCTGCTTGGCACGTCGCAGCGTTCGGTGTCGGTGTCGCGCATCTTTCGACACTCTCCGCGCGTGGTACTGCAGGCGCTCGGCCGTGCACTGCAGACGGCCCCGTGGTCACTGACGCTTCGCGAAACGGTCGGCGGTCATCCGCTTGACGGCGGCGTGCTGGTCTTTGAACTGCCAGCGATGACCGACGCGAACTACAAATGGTCGTGGACGAGATACGGCGTCTACGTTCCCGAGGTGCACGTCACACTCGCCGCAGTCCCGGGCGATCCGCGATCGTGTGAGGTGAGTATTCACGCCGACCTGCGACGCGGTCTCACCGCCAACCTCGTTGGCGTGGGGATCGGTGCCAGTGCCGTAGGAACCGGAGGTGCGCTCGTCGGAGTCGCGGTGGGAAAACAAGCGCTCGCGCTCGCCGGCGCGGCACTGCTCGGACCGGCCTTCGGTGCGGCGCTCGCGCTCGGCGTCGCCGTGATTGCTGTCGCTGGACCCATTTATCGGTGGGAAATGAAGAGCGCCAGCGAAGAAATGAGCGCCGCCCTGGTGGCGGTCGAAGCAGCCATCCGATCGCTCGACATCTTCGGCGAGACCGGCTCGGGGCTGCCGGCGGCGCGAGACCACGGGGGTTACCCAGGACTCCCACCGGGTAGTCGCTGACCGCTCTTTACTTCTAGATAGCTCAGTGATAAGATACTTTATCTCTCTATTCGGAGGCTTTTGTGTCGATTCGCCCGGTCAAGCGCGTGGTCCAGGCCAAACCCACCATGGAGGGCGCTGGGGTTCACCTCCATCGCGCCTTCGGTTTCGGCGATACCGCGGAGACCGACCCGTTTCTCCTGTTTGACGATTTTCGCAACGACATCCCGGCGCACTACAAGGCGGGGTTCCCGTGGCATCCGCATCGCGGCATCGAAACCATCACCTACGTGCTCGCCGGCAATGTCGAGCATGCGGACAGCCTCGGAAATCGCGGCGTGTTGGGCGCTGGCGACGTCCAGTGGATGACCGCGGGACGTGGCATCGTGCACCACGAAATGCCACTCGGCTCGCCGGACGGGCGCATGCACGGATTCCAGCTGTGGGCCAATCTGCCGTCGTCGCTCAAAATGACCGCACCGCGATATCAGGACGTGCAGTCGGGCGACATCGCCGAAATCATCGACGATGACGGCACCACCGTGCGCGTGGTGTGTGGCGAATTCTGGGGCAAACGTGGACCCGTCGACGGCATCGCGGCCGATCCCGTCTATCTCGACGTCCGCATCCCCGCCGGTGTGCGCAAGTCACTGCCAGTAGATGCGTATCGCAGTACATTCGCATACATCTTCGAAGGCAGTGGCACGTTTCGCGACGCGTCCGACAACGTCGGCGTCCTGACCGAACGCACCGCTGGCAACGACGATGATCTCGTGCGCGACCTGAGTGGCAACCGCTCGCTTGTACTGTTCGATACCGGTGACGAAGTCGTCGTGACCGCCGGGCCGAACGGCATTCGATTCCTCCTCGTGTCCGGGGCGCCCATCAAGGAGCCCGTCGCGTGGTACGGTCCGATCGTGATGAACACGCAAGCGGAACTGCAGCAGGCGATGCGCGAACTTCAGCAGGGGACGTTCATCACGCCGTGAGTGCGGCGGAGCGTCTTCGGCATTCCCCACGACGCTCCGCCCTCCCTCGCATGCGCTCTCGCTCCACGCGGTTCTCGTCCCTGGTGGTGCTCACGTTGGCCGCCTCCTCACTCTCCGCGCAGGCGGCGCCGCCCGCAGCGGCCCCCGCCCCCCCGCGCAACATCCTTGATGGCTCTGCGTCGCTCGGCTTCTCGCAGACCACGGGCAATGCCAGCGCCACCACGACCAATGTCACCAACAAACTGAAGTACACGATGAAGGGATGGTCGGTCGCCCAGGATCTCGTGTTCTTCTATGGCGAGGCCAATAACAAGGTCAACGCCAACTTCTGGAATGGTGGTTTTCGTGGGGAGCGTCGCCTGACATCGCGACTGGGAATGTTTGTCGCCACACGATTCGATCGCAATGCGCTGCAGGGCATCTCCGCCCGTTTTGAAGAAGGTGTCGGTGTCGACATCAAGGCCGTCGACACACCAAACAACAAAGTCAACATCTCGCTGGGTGGATCGGCGTTTCAGCAGCAACTCACGCCGGGTACGACCTCTACCTTCAAGCGGAACTTTCCGGCCGCACGCGGCGCCGTCGATTTCAAGCACAAGTTTTCCGAGCAGGCATTCTTTCAGCAGATCGCCGAGTACCTGCCCAACCTGAGCGACACCAACTCGTATCTCGTCAATACCGAAAGCGCGTTGGTCGCACCGCTCATCAAGAACTTGGGTGTCAAAGTCGGCTACGTGATTCGGTATAACTCCCAGCCGCCTGTGCGCGACAACATCACGCTGAAAACCACCGACACGTTCTTTTCAAGCGGGATCACCTACTCCTTCTGACGTGCGGCCCGACCGTCGCGTCCGGTGAAACGTGCAGGTCACCGGCTGGAACTCCAGCCGCGCACTGAACACTCACTCAGGTGATGCTCACGCTCACCGAACGCGGCCTCTATTGTGCCGCTGCCGACGTCTATATCGATCCCTGGTCCCCGGTGCCGCATGCGCTCATCACGCATGCGCACGGGGACCATCTTATCTGGGGATGCGGTCGCTACCTGCTCGCGCGCGACGGAGAAGGTGTTGCGCGTGAGCGCCTGGGCACGTGGGCGTCAGGAGTCGACACCGTGGCGTACGGCGAAGCCCGCGTCGTCAACGGGGTCCGCATTTCGTTTCACCCGGCCGGGCACATCTTGGGCTCGTCGCAGATTCGCCTCGAGCACGGCGGTGAGGTGTGGGTGGTGTCTGGCGACTATAAAACCGACCCCGACCCCACCTGCGCCGCCTGGGAACCGGTGCGATGCCACACCTTCATCACCGAAAGTACCTTCGGCCTGCCAGTGTATCGCTGGCCCACGCAAGCGTCGGTGTTCGCCGACATCAATGCGTGGTGGCGCGAGAATGCCGAGCACGGCGTGGTATCGTTGTTGTACGGCTACGCGCTGGGCAAAGCGCAGCGGTTGCTGGCGGGGCTGGATGCGTCGATCGGGCCGATCCTGACGCACGGCGCGGTGGAGAAGATGACGCAGTGTTATCGCGACGCCGGTGTCACCCTGCCGCACACCACCCATGCAACCGTCGCCAGTACGAACGCCGCGTGGTCCCGCGCCATTGTGGTCGCGCCACCGTCAACGGACGGCTCCACGTGGGCACGACGATTCGGAGAGTCGCGTGCGGCCTTCGCGTCCGGATGGATGCGTGTGCGTGGAGCGCGTCGGCGTCGTGTGGTGGATCGCGGATTCACGCTCTCCGATCATGTGGACTGGCCGCAGTTGCTGTCTGCCATCGACGCGACGGGTGCCGAGCGCGTCTGGGTGACGCACGGGTTCACCGGTCCCGTGGTGCGGTGGCTCAAGGATCGAGGGCTCGACGCGTCAGCGGTTGCCACGCGATTTGAAGGCGAACAGGACGACACGGTCGTGGAAAGCACGTGAGAGATTTTGCGCGGCTGTTCGACGCGATCGATCAAACCACGTCCACCAGCGGCAAGGTCGCCGCGCTGGTGGCCTACTTCCACGATGCGCCTACCCACGATGCCGCGTGGGCCGCGTCGTTTCTGCTGGGACGCCGTCCCAAGCGACTGGTGCGCGCACCCGACGTGCGCCGCTGGGCGGCCGCGGCCGCCGACATTCCAGACTGGCTCTTCGAAGAGTGTTACGCCCAGGTCGGTGATCTCGCCGAGACCATCGCCTTGTTGATTCCTGATCCGGATCCGGATTCGGGGGCTGTCGACGCTGGTGATGAGACCTCGCGCGTGTCACTCGCATGGTGGGTGGAGCAGCAGTTGTTGCCACTTGCCGGCATGACACCCGACTACCAGCGCGCCGCGCTCATGAACGCGTGGGCACGTCTCGGTGGTACCGCGCGATTCGTCTTCAACAAACTCATCACCGGCGCCTTCCGCGTCGGCGTCTCCGACGGGCTGGTGGTGCGGGCACTCGCACAAGTCAGTGGCATCTCCGCCGAGACCATCGCGCACCGCTTGATGGGACAATGGGAGCCCAGCGCCGCGTGGTATG
>JAGNMU010000367.1 GCA_017991005.1 Gemmatimonadaceae bacterium
GCTCGGGTGACTGCTCAGGTGACTGCTCGGTTGACTGCTCGGGCGACTGCTCGAGCATGTCGCCCGGTGCAACGATGGCGGCGAGCACCTCGTGCCTACGCGGTGACATGCTGCTCCGCGCCTGCGCCACGCGTGACAGCAGTGCGTCCGCAGGTTGCGTCGGCAACTCATGCACCGCCAACAAGGCATGCAGCCGCAGCAAGAAGGGTTCGGCACCTGACGGGTCACCCGCCGACAACGCGAGTCGCGCCGCCGTGTCGAGCACGGGGAGCAAGCGTGCATCCTCGTCCCCGCCCAGTCGCTCTACGCTGGCGACCGCGCGCGCAATCAGCGCGCGGGCTTCCTGATATCGTCCCGCCGCGCCAAGCATGACGGCAAGATCGGCGCGCGCACGCGCCACCACGATCGCGTCGTCTCCGGCGAGCGCGGCACGCAGCGCACACGCACGCTGCGCGTGACGCAGGCCGTCTTCCACACGACCGGCGTGGAAACACGCCTGGGCCAGGTTGTTCAGTACCAGTGCGGTCGCTTCGTGCGACGCCACATCGGTATGGCCGGCGACGGCGTGGCTGGCGTTGTCAAATGCATCGGCGGCATCGGCCCACGCGCCTTCGGCCGCGAGATCGAGCCCGCGGGTATTCTCATCCATCCATGCACTGCGCATGGCGCGCGGTGCGATCTCAGCGGCGGTGTGTCCAATCATTGCGAATGGTGGACGCCTCGTGAAATCGATCGTCACCGCATTGTGCCAGCACTGTGACGGTAATGCTCAGCGTGGATTTTCTGGCCGTTTTACGGCGCCAAACGCCACTCGATGCGACGTACATCACAGAATCTCTGCGGCGGGCTGCCGTTCTCATCCGATGTGCTTCAAGGTTCTGCGAGACTCGTGCGACGATCGAATTGACGGCACGCTCGCCGTCGGTAGGTTATCCCTCGTCTCCTCGTTCGCCGCATCCCCGCGGTCTCTCGTGACGCCGGCCTTCGTCTCTGCTATGCCTCTCGTGTCTCATTCCCGGCGCACCACCGCACTTGTCCTGCTGGCAACGGCACTCTGCGGAGCGTGCGACGATGGAACGATCACCATCAAGGGCGACGTTCCCGGCCTGGATACCATTGGCCTCCGTGGCGACTCGCTAATTGCGAGAGCGGGACGTCCGCCCATGTTCATGGATTCGCTGAAAGCGGTAGCCGACGGGAAGCTCTCGCGCTCGCCGCGCGACGCCAATGGCAACGCTGGCACCGACGCGACGGCGCAGGCGAACGCGCGCGCCGCTGCGCGAGGCGCGGAAGCGGGGAACAGTGTCCGCGACAATCCGATGAACATTCGCGCCCAGGCGCGCGGTGATTCCATGGCGCGCGCGGCGGCGGCCCGATTCAGCGGCGGCGCCGGGACCACAAGCGCACATCGTGACACGGCGCGCGGCGTTGTGACAGTGCTTGGCACGCCGCCTGCCACGCAGGTGGTGCTCAAAACCACGACGGGCGCGCAGATCTCGGTGAGCGGCATGATCACCACCGGACTCTCCCGACTCGCGGGGAAAGAGATCGTCGTGCGCGGACTGCAGATCGCCCCCCGAGACGTCGTCGTCAACGACTACATCGTCCGCGGTTCGGACGGCATGTCCGCGTGGGATGGGGTGCTGGAAGGCAGCGACAATGCCGGCTGGTCGCTGCGACTCACCGACGGCAGCGGTCGACAGCGGCTGGCCGCGGTGCCAGCGCCGCTGCGCACGCTCGCCGGCACGCGTGTCTGGGTGGCGGTCCCGGCCGGATCCACGACACCGCGTACCTACGGCGCCATCACCCGTCGCTGACGCGGCGGGTGCGTACGCCGCACGGCGGCGTATCTACGACTCTCGACGCGTATCTACGACCCTCTACGCGTGGCGAGCCCAGATCGGCTCGCCCGCCGTGTAGGGGACACACGGCTGGAACGGCCCCGGCGATTCCTTGTACCGAAGCGCCTTCGTGTATCCGATCTCCGACGTGAAGTATCCGACCAACGAGAGTTCTTTCATCATGCGGAAGTAGTGCGGCGGTTGCTCCGCCTTCTTCCCGTCCATGTAGCTTTTCGCGTCCCGATCGAGCGTTTCAAGGAGTTGCGTGCGCTGCGCCGGTGTGGCGGACATGAACGACGTCTTGTGCGTCTTCACACAGGCCTCGTCCAACTGCTTCATCCCGTCGCGAAAGATCTGTTGGTTGGCCGGTTCGTAGCAGTCGGTGACCATGACCGCCATGAACGTGCCCACCTGTGCCGCTTTTGCGCCCGGCGACTTCTCGGTGTCCGGCAGAATGGTATCGGACACCTCGTCGAGGAACGCGATGTCCTCTGGCGAAAACAGTGTGGCTCCATCGGCGCTGCTTGCCGCACGATCGCCGGCGCAGCCGCTCCACAGCGCGCCGCTGCCAATCAGTGCCACGCCGCCCAACATGGCGCTTACGCGTCGAATCGCTTCGCGTCGCTCGATGTGACGCCCGAAATTAGTTGGAGAGGTCATGCACGCGGCTCCGGTCAGAGATTGCGGCGGGTGAGTTCTTTCACGGCGAAATCGGCCGCGCGCGCCGTCAGCGCCATGTACGTGAGCGAGGGATTCTGGCAGGCGGCTGATGTCATCGACGACCCGTCCGTGACGAACACATTCGGCGCGTCCCACACCTGATTGTGTTCGTTGAGGACTGACGTCTTGGGATCACGACCCATGCGCGCCGTTCCCATCTCATGAATCCCCATCCCTGGTGAATAGCCGTTGTCGTAGGTATTCACGTTTTTCACGCCGCACTGTTCCAGCATCTCGGCCATGTCCGCCATCATGTCTTTGCGCATGAGGCGTTCGTTCTCACCGGTGGCACAATCGATCTTCACCACCGGCAAGCCCCACTTGTCCTTCTTGGTCTCGTCAAGCGCGATGGTATTGCTGTGGTTGGGCAGCATCTCGCCAAATGCCGTGCCACCAATCCCCCACGCACCGGGCACCGTCGCCGCATCCTTGAACGCGCCACCAATGCCAAGTTCGGCGACCGCGCGTTGCCACTCGGACCGACCGGCACCGCCCTGATACCCAAAGCCGCGCAGATATTCACGTTTGTCGCCGAACAGATTGCGGTAACGCGGGATATAGAACCCGGTCGGTCGGCTCCCGTAGTAGTACTTGTCTTCGAGACCCTCGATCGTCCCCGAAGCGCCAAGCCGGAAGTGATGGTCCATCAGGTTGTGCCCGAGCTCTTCCGAGCTGCTGCCCAACCCGCCGGGCCACACGTCGGTCGCCGATCGCATCAGCAACCACGTGGAATTGATCGTCGACGCACACAGAAAGACGATCTTCGCGCGATAGTCGGTGGTCTGTTCCGAAATCGCATCGAGCACGCGGACGCCCGTGGCCCGTTTGCGATCTTTGTCGTACAGCACTTCTGTTGCAATCGACCACACCTTGAGTGTCAGTCGCCCGGTCTTGACCGCCGCTGGCAAGGTTGAGGATTGCGAACTGAAATAGGCGCCGTACGGACAGCCAAGCCAGCAGGCATTGCGCGACTGACATTGGCCGCGCCCTTCAAGGGGCTGTGTCAGGTTGGCGGTTCGTCCCGGTATGATGCGGCGACGCCCACCAAACAACTTTTGCAGGCGTCCGGCAACCAACTCCTCGCCGCAGTTGAGCGGCATGGCTGGCTGAAACTCGCCGTCGGGCAACTGCGCGAGCCCTTCGCGCGAGCCGGCGATACCGGCGAACTTCTCGACGTAGTCGTACCAGGGCGCCAGATCCGCGTATCGAATGGGCCAGTCGACGGCCACGCCGTCTTTGGCGTTCGCTTCAAAGTCGAACTCGCTCAGCCGATAGCTTTGGCGTCCCCACATGAGTGAGCGCCCGCCCACGTGATAGCCGCGAAACCAGTCGAACCGCTTGACCTCGGTGTACGGGTGTTCTTCATCCTTCACCCAATAGTCGAGATTGGTTTCGTTCAGCGGATAGTCCCGCTTTAACACGGGATAGCGCTTGATCATCTCTTGCGTGCGTTGTCCGCGATGCGGATACGCCCACGGCGGCTTGACCGCGTTCACGTAGTCCTTCACGTGCTCGATGTTGCGTCCGCGCTCGAGCAGGAGAACGTTGAGCCCCTTTTCAGTCAGCTCCTTGGCGGCCCATCCGCCCGAGATGCCTGAGCCCACGACAATCGCATCGTACTCGGTGGTTTGCACAACGTCTCCATGCCGACGGATCGCGGCGCGCGGGAAGGAGGCGCGCCGAAGAGCTTCATAATGCGGCGGGGTACGGATTTTCGAAACGGGAACGCCGAGCGCAATCGGTTTCGATCGGCTCAGCTTTCCCGAATCGCCTGCATCGGCGTGGCCCGATACACATCTCGGCTGGTGAGAAACCCGATCAGCATCGTCAACGCCAGCATCCCCGCGCCAATGAGCAGGGTCGGGCCGATCGCGGGATCAAACGGATCCTCGAACACAAAATGCGTGAGCCCCCACGCACCGGCGAACGCCAGCAGCATGCCTGTCAATGCGCCAAGCACACCAAGTGCTCCGTACTCCGCCAACAGTACCTTGGCCACCTGCGCCCGCGATGCACCGAGTGTGCGCAACAACACACCCTCGCGCAGTCGGGCGCGGCGGGTGGCGGCCACGGCGCTGAACAGCACCGGAATACCCATCCCCAGCGAGAAGATGCCAAGGAACCGAATCGCGAGAACGACACGGTTCACGATCGATCCCACGGTCTGACGCACCAGCGTGAGATCGAGACTCGACACGT
>JAGNMU010000368.1 GCA_017991005.1 Gemmatimonadaceae bacterium
GTCGGAGGAGACACTCGCGCGCATCTTCGAGCCGTTCTACACCACCAAGAAAGTCGGCGAGGGCACCGGACTCGGCATGGCCATGGTGTATGGCCTCACCGAACAAATGCACGGCCGGGTGACGGTCCGGAGCCAACCTGGCGAGGGCACGTCGGTATCGATTCACGTGCCACTCGCGACGGCGGCCGCCACCCTGATGCCGACCACGCCGCGAGGCGACGCGACACCCTCGGCTCGCCGCGAGACGCTCCTGTTGGTGGAGGATGACGACGCGATCCGCCTGCTCGCGTCGCGCGTGTTGCAGCGTGCCGGCTATCGCATCACCGAAGCGGTCGATGGCGAGAGTGCCGCGCACTGCATGCGCGAACAGATGGAGCGCGGTGGTGTGCCATTCGCGCTCGTGGTCTCGGATATTGTCATGCCGCGAGGCGGTGGCGCACGCGTGCTCGAAGCGGTGAGCGCCTACATGCCCACCACTCGGCTGCTCTGGGTGACCGGTTATCCGGGCTTTGGCACCGGCGATGATCGGGCACATGCCCCGTCAAACGATCCACTGCTGCAAAAGCCGTGGACGGCGGCGGAACTGCTCATGCGTGTACGCGACGCCATCGACCACCCTGTTGCGCGTGGGCTCACGCTGACGTGAGTGTGCGGGATCGACGGGGAACGGTGCCTGCCGCGATGGGGTATCACCTCACTCCCTTCGGATCACCTTCAACGCGGAGTCGCCATGAGCGAGCAGGCGCGTTCTATCCTTATTGCCAATTTCAATTCACCTGACGGCGCCGAAACAGCGTTTGGCCTCCTGAAGTCTGCATCGGTGGGCATGGGGAATGTCGCCATCGTCACACGTGATGCGGACGGCAAGGTGGACTTCACCGAATCGCAGGATTGGGGCGTCGGCAAGAGCGCACTCGTCGGTGCCATTGCCGGTCTGGTGCTGCCGGGCGTCGGAACCATCACGCTCGCCGCGGGCGGCGCGTTGGCTGCCTATTTCATCGATCTCGGCTTCCCCGACGCGTTGCTCAAGCAGATGGGCGAAGGGCTCACTGTCAGTTCGTCGATGCTCGTCGCACTCATTGAAACGTCCAACGTCGAGCGAGCGAAGAGTGTCGTGGCGGACGGCGGCGGCGTCATCATGGGCAGTACCCATGAGACCGACTTGGCCACGGCCATGGCCGGTATTCGCGGCAGCTGACGCGAACGGATGGTCGTACCACTCACGGCGCCTGCAGATGCGGGCGCCGTGTCTGTATCTGGCTAACGCGCGTTCATTACCGACGCCAGAAACCGTTCGGTGACGTACTGCGCCAATTGACCGCTTGGCCCGTTGGGCACGTTGTCAAAGGCATGTTCGGCCCACGGGATCTCCACATGCACAACCACATTGCCCTCGGCGCGCAGTCGTCCGGCGAGCAGCGTGCCAAAGCGTGGTTCGACGATGTGATCACGCCCGCCGTAGATGAGTAGTGTTGGCGGAACGTGTCGCGTCACCAGGGAAATGGGTGACGCCGCCCGGTATTGGTCGGGCAGGGAATCGGGCGTGCCTCCGATGAACGCTTCTTCAATCGCTCGCACGTCCAGCGGATCAGGCGACGGCGGATTTCGATATCCCTCGATCAGATCGACCGGACCGTAGTAGTCCACCACACCGCGGATGCGCGGTGCATCCGGCGCGTACGCGGCCAGCATCGCCAAGTGTGCGCCGGCCGAACGCCCGATGAGAGCGAGACGCGAGGTGTCGGCGCTCCAGATATCCGCGTTCGCACCGATCCATGCCAATGCGTGTCGCACGTCGTCCAACTGCGCCGGAAAGCGATGCGCTGGCGCGTGGCGATAGTCGATCGCCATCACCAGGTATCCGAGATCGGCCATGCGCTCGGCAAACGGCGCGAAGTCACCGGGATCACCCCGCTGCCAGGCGCCGCCATACACCTGCACCAGCACTGGATATGGTCCGTCGGACACCGGGCGATAGACATCCATCGTCAGCGTGTCACCCCCGACGATGGAGACGGGAATATCACGAGTGGTGCGAGGCGGACGCGTCGGCGCGCGCATGCCGCGAAAGAGGTCGATCGGCACGAGTGTCGCGGGCCGCAATCTGACGCGCGTCTCATCAGGAATCGACGCCAGGTATTTGCCGCCCAGCGCCATCCGGAGCGCATGATCGGCGGCCGTGGTGGTCTCGCGGAAACGCAAGAAGGGCAGCGCCGAGGTCACCATCGCCGCGGCGGCGAGAAGACTGGCGAAGCGCGCGGACCACCGACGACGCACATCGCGCAGCGCGAGAACCAGCGCGACCAGGCCGAGCAGTGCCAGCCACGCGCTGACTTCGGGAGCGCCAACGCCGAGGGGCAGCAGCGCCCGCGAGGGCGCGGGCACGAGAATCCACATCGACAGGAACGCGCTCACGCTCGCCAGCGCGAGCGCAAGCCACGCGCGGACAGCGGAGCGGCGGGACATTCCTGTACGATTATCGACGAACACGCGGGCCGCCAGAGCCGCGACGCGACCGTTGCATTGACCGCTGGCACGGTTGAACGTCATGAGGGTGCGCTTCATCCCATGACGCGCGCGGGGAATCACGATTCAACCACTTTGAGTCGCATGAGACGAATTCTTCCGATGGCCTGCCTGGTCGCACCGCTCATGCCGCCACTGGTGCTGCGACCGCTGCAACCGGTGTCGGCCGCTGCACTTGTGTCCACGACCACTCGGCCATCCGGAGAGGCCGCGACGCAAGCGACTCCTGCTCAGCGTGCGCAGTCGCTGCTCGACGCCGATCGCGCCTACGCCGCGTCGAGCGCGTCAAAGGACTTGGCGGCCGCACTCGCGCCGATGCTGGCAACCGGCGTGATCATGCCGACTCCCGGCGGCTTCGCGATAGGCAAGGACGCGGTGCTCGCGGCATTGCATGCGTCGCCCGATGCCGCCGCGCACGTGACGTGGAATCCCGTGCGCGTCGGCATCAGTGCCGATGGCCTGCACGGCTTCACGTTTGGCTACATGACCATCAGCACCGCGGGCACGAATCCCAACGATCGCAACGACAGCACGCGCACACCAGCGAAGTACATGACCTACTGGGCGCTCGAATCCGGTACGTGGCGCGCGTTGGCCTTCAAACGTGGGCGCGCGGCGGGCACTGCAGCATTGACGCTCATGACACCGGCGTTGCCGAGCGCGCTCGTGCCGCCGACGCAGAACGCGGCAGTTGTTGCCGCATTTCGGCGCGAGCTCATGGCAGCCGAAAACACATTCTCCGCCACGGCGCAGCGCATCGGGCTCGGTCACGCGTTCGCCGAGTTTGGCAGCGATGACGCGGTGAACATGGGCGGCGCCGCGTCGGGCGGGTTTGTCGTTGGCGCGGCGGCAATTGCCGCCCGCATCGGCGGCGCTGATATGAAAGCGAGCCCCGTGACGTGGGGCGCTGACACCGCGTTTGTGGCGAGCAGTGGCGATCTGGGAATCACGTTCGGCGTGATTCGGCCCGTCAATCCGCCGCCTGGCGCGTCGCCGGCCAGCGGGAATTCCTTCTTCACGATCTGGCGGCGCGCGAACACCGGCGCACCGTGGAAGTACGTGGCGGAGTAGGACGTGGTGCGCGGTTTGGGGTGTCCACCGCCGCGCGCGTTTTTCCTCGTTCAGCGATCCCGCGTGTAGATCGCGATCAAGCCGCACCAGTTGTCGGTGCGCAGTCCGCCAAATTGCACCGGCAGGCGCGCCGCTCCGTTGTAGATCTCGACACCATAAATCTCCTGCGGCAGTGTGGCATCGAGGTTGGTTAGCGCCGGTTGCGTGATGCCGTCGACGGTCACGCGCAGTACACAGTCCACCATCCCGAACGGATCGCGTGGCGCGCGCGACGGTTTGGCGCCGCGGCGTGAGACGGCCACGATTGATCCAAGCGAATCGGCAATGCGAATCCCCGATTTGCCGCGGAGCATCTGTGAGAGCGAGATGGGGTTGCGTCGCACGATCTCCTCGCGCGTGATGGTGCTGCTGGCTTCTCCCCGCAGTCGTCGCATTTCGAACTCGTCGAGGCGGGCCGACAGGCGCGCGTCGGCAATGACGCGCACTTCGTCGAGATAGGCGCGCGTGGGCTCCAGACGAATGGTGAGTGCGTTCGATCCGAGCCCGATGCGCAGGTCCACCGCGACCGGAGCAAGTCCGACGCGTCGGACCCGCGCCGTGAAGAGACCGGCGGGAAGTCCGTCCACGCGCGCCATCCCGCTGGAGTCGGTGCGTACGGTGCGTGATCGCCCCTGTCCGCTCAGTGCGATCTCCGCGTCGGCCACCGGACGCGATGCATCGGCCACCACGCGCAGCACGAGGCGCGACGCCGTGCGCGACGTATCGTCGGACGTACGCCGCTCCTGCGCCCGCACGGGCACGACACACAGCACGCCGCACAGCCCGAGCGCGATGACGCGCCACGTCCGCTGTTTCATGGATCTGAGGGGTGAGTGGTCAAGTGCTGCTCTCGCTGCAGCAGATACCGACGGCTCGGCTCCGGTAACGACAACGACAGGGCGCGGGTCACCGACGCACGGGCGGTGGGGATGTCGCCGCGTCGCTCCGCCAGCTCCGCACGCGCCACCAGCCAATTCACCCACTCCCCTCCGTCGTCACCCTGCAATGCATCGAGGGCGGTCCAGGCGTCATCGACACGCCCGGCTTCGGCGATGGCCAGTGCACGTGACAGTGCGGCCGCGCGCGTGGGGGCAATGTGCAGGAGGCGGTCGTAGGCCGACAC
>JAGNMU010000034.1 GCA_017991005.1 Gemmatimonadaceae bacterium
CGCGCCGAACCTGACCGAGTGCGCGGCGCTGTCCGGACGACGAATCCGACGACTCGTTGCCCGTGCTGTTGTTGGACGGACCACGCTCCGCTCCATTTGCCGCGTTCGACGCCGCGTATCCGGCGAGCCCGTTGCTGTTGGCCGGGGAGTAGCTGCGATCGAGGCCGCGTGCACGACCAGGTTCGGCCACCTGCGCCACGCCGGCCACACCGGCCACGCGCGCCACACCCGCCTGCCCCGGCGAGGTCGAAATCAACGGGGTCGCGACCGGGGCGGACTTGGAAGGCGTATCGGTCGCCATCTGCGCGCCCGTGCTGGTGCGGTCGGCCAGTTCCAGATGTCCTGGATCACGCACACCGAGCGTGCGCAGTCCTTCTTCCCGCGCGAGACGCTGCAAGCGCGCAAACCCTTCGGCGTTGGACCACGTTCCGTCGACAATGACGTCGACGGCTTCACCCTGCGTGTGCGCCGAATCGCGTGTCCAGGTGACGACCGCACCGGACCGCGTGCGACCCTGCTCGTACAGAAAGTCCTGGCGTTCCTGCGATCGCGCCGTCTCGACCACCGTGACATCGTGACCGTATTCGTTCTTCATGCGCTCGATCACACGATCAAGACGCTGCCGCAGCTCAGGCACGAGTGCGCTGGTGTCCCGCACCGGTGTCGTGACATCGGCGGCTGACGCGGCATTGGCCTGGGCCAGTGCGGTGGCGGCGGCTGTCGCTGCCGCTGATGCTGCCGCCGTCGTCGCCGCGTGCTCATCGCTCTCGGACGCGCCGGCAAGCGCCAGCGCCGAGGGTGTGCCGGCGCGCG
Organism: Gemmatimonadaceae bacterium; assembly: GCA_017991005.1. GTDB lineage: Bacteria > Gemmatimonadota > Gemmatimonadetes > Gemmatimonadales > Gemmatimonadaceae > Gemmatimonas. The sequence continues at coordinate 814 of JAGNMU010000034.1, forward strand.
CGAGCAGTGCGTCGAGTGCCACGCGTACATCGGCAGCGGCATTATCGCCGAGCGCCTTCAGCTGATCGGCCGACGCACCGCGCCGCGACACGATGCGACTGAGGACTTCGCGCGCGCGGCTGTGTTCGTCGGAGTTGATCAGTCCACGCGCAATCTCGCGGACACTCGCGCCACCACCTGGTGCGGCACCGTTGGTTCCGCCGGCGGACAGGGCATTGGCGAGCAACGGCTCCGCGCCACGGGATTCCTTCAGAATGCCATACCGGAGCGCGTCGGTCGCATCGCCGACGCTGCCGGTGAGCCCTTCGGTTTCAAGCAGCGACAACGCCTCGTCATCGCCCGCCAGCAGCGAGTCGATGAGTGACGCGTTTCCATCCGGCACTTGCTTGAGCAGATCGGCGCGAACCGAGTCGCCGGCACCAGACAACAGCGCGAGCATCGCCGCGAACTCGGCGCGCGTCGGCTTGCGCGGCTCCGTGACCGACGTGTCGTCGTCAGCGTGGGCCGCGCGGGTGCTGCGTGCACGACGTTCGGTACGCGACGGCCGGTCAGGGCGATCGCTGCGTTCGGTGCGATCAGCACGATCAGCACGATCGGCGCGTGCTGCACGCGCGGCCGCATCAGCGCTGGACGATGTGTCGGCGCGCGTGGTGGTATCGGTACGCGAGGCATTGCTTCGCGCGGTGATCACGTTGGTCAGATTCACGGGGTGCTCCCTCCAGCACGCGCAGCGCCCTTGGTGATGGCAGCGGCACGGGCGGCGGGGAACTGGGTCAGAATGGCAGCGGCCGATCGGTCGCTCATCAACGACAGGATCGTGCGTACATCGCTGTCGGGCATCTGCTCCATCACTTTGGCGGCGTCCTTGGCCGACATCGCACCAAAGATCTTTGCGAGCCGCTGTTCCGGCAGCGCGGTGGCGATCGCGTCGTTACGCGCATCGCGCACGGCATTCGCCACCGACGCGGTACCCGGCGCGGGCTTCGCGTCTGCTGCCGACTTGCCACCGGGCGTTTTGGTCGCGGCCGGTGTGGCTGCATCATGCGTGGCCGCGGGCGCGTGGGTGTCCGTCGTGGGCGATGCACCCTTCGCGGGGGCGTGATCAGAAGCCGCCGCCTTGGCGGGTGTCTTCCCCGGCGCTTTTGCCGGCGTGTCGTGGCCCGACGCATCCGGAACGCCCTTCGTGGCGGCGCGCAGTGATTCGCGTGAGGCTTCGAGCGCGCGGATGCTGTCGGCGGGCGTTTCCGGCGCCGGAATTTCGATCATCGCGGAGTCGGGCACGCCATGTGCGGCGGCATCGCTCGCGGCCGTGGTATCATGAGCGGTCGAGTCGGCCGGCGGATGCGCCTTCAGGCTATCCGCCAACTGAATCGAATCGGCCACAAACTTCTTGGCCACTTTCATGTACGAAAAGCCGGAGCCGCCGCCGAGTCCGGCCAGCACCGCGATGACTACGGGAATGAGGAGCTTCTTCATTGCGTCGAACCGTTGGTCCTGGGTGAATCCTGTGCGCCCTGCTCACGCGGAGCGCGTGTTGCGGCATCGTCGGCGGCCCGCACATCGGCTGTACGCGAGAAACGCGCCAGCGCGACTTCGTCCATTCCGAGTCGGTCTTTGTGTGCGGCATCAACCCGCCATTGTTCGGCGTGGCGATCCTTGAGCCGGTCGAGCACGCGTCGATCGCGCGCCGCATCGGCCAGTTGTTGCTGTGCGCCCTGTACCACCTCGTCCGCCGCGCGCACCGATTCACCGGCCGACTCGAGGCGTTGATCAAGGGCGTTGAGCACCAGCCCGAGTTGCGTCAGATGTCCGATCCGCGGCGCGGTGCGATGCGCGGCATCGACCTCGGCGCGTGATGACCGGTGCAGATCGGCCAGCTGTTCGTGTATGGAACGCGCCGCATCGGCGGCGTCCTGCGCCGACGACAATTCACGCGCCTTGGCCTGCTCGGCCTGCTCGCGCAATTCGAGGATGCGCTGCAATCGGAATTTGAACATCAGCGGCGCACCACCGCGGCGTCGATCGATTCCGCGATCTTCGCCAGCGCCACATAGGTATCGCCATAGTGTGACGTTTCATCGGGCCGCTGCCGGAGAAACTCCAGCGCGCGCTCTCGATACTGAATCGCTGCGTCCACATAGGGATCGCTGCCCTTCTGATAGGCGCCCACCATGATCAGATCTTCCTTCTCACGGTAGGCGGCTTCGAGACGGAGCAGCGAACTGCCGGCCCGGCGTTGCACATCGTTGGTGATGTGATCTTTGACGCGACTCTTCGACTCGAGCACGTCGATGGCCGGAAAATGATTCTGTGCGGCGAGACGTCGCGTAAGCACAATGTGTCCGTCCAGAATGGAACGCGCGGCGTCGGCAACGGGCTCGTTGAAGTCGTCGCCGTCGACCAGGACGGTGTAGATGCCGGTGATGCCACCGCGTGCGCCGTTGCCGGCGCGTTCGAGCAATCGTGGCAGCGACGCGAACACCGAGGGCGGATACCCCTTGGTCGTCGGCGGCTCGCCGGTGGCCAATCCGATTTCGCGCCACGCCATCGCCACGCGGGTGACCGAGTCCACCATCAGCAGCACCTGTTTGCCCTGATCGCGGAAGTATTCAGCAATCGCCGTGGCGACCAGTGCGCCGCGCGCGCGTACCAGCGCGGCCTGATCACCGGTGGCAACAATGACCACCGACCGGGCAAGTCCTTCCTCCCCAAGGGAGTTTTCGATGAAGTCGCGTACCTCGCGTCCACGTTCGCCGAGCAGAGCAATGACGTTGACATCGGCCTGCGCATGCCGGGCGATCATGCCCAGCATCGTGCTCTTGCCGACGCCGGAACCGGCAAAGATGCCGACGCGCTGACCGCGCCCGATGGTCAGCAGACCATCGATGGCACGCACGCCCGTCTCCATCGGCCGGTCAATCGTTTCGCGTTCGAGCGGGTTGGGCGGTTCGGCGGCCAACGGGACGCGCTCGATGACATCGAGCTTGCCTTTCCCGTCAATCGGATGCCCCAGCCCATTGAGTACGCGGCCCAGCAAGCCGGGGCCGACATCCACACCGAACGTGCGACCAAGCGGTTGGACGGAGCTGCCCGGATGCAGTCCGTCCAACTCGCCCAGCGGCATGAGCAACACCCCGCGTTCGTGAAATCCCACCACTTCCGCGAGCACCGAACGCTCGCGGCTGTGACTGGTGATGCGGCACAACGATCCCAAGCCGACTTCCAGACCCGTCGCTTCAAGCACCAGTCCCACCACACGCGTCACTTTGCCGTAGGCGGCAAAGCGATCGGTCGGGTCGAGACGTTCCATCATGGCATCCACCGCCGGCGAGTACGACGCGGCGCTGGGCGATGCGGAGAGCAGCGAGCCGCTCACGCCTGCACCTGGCCGATGCTGCGGTACGCACGTTCGAGCGAGGTATCGACGCGCCCGTCGATGATGCGTTCACGTCCTTCCACTAGGCAGCCACCGCGCACGATGTGCGGATCGGCCACCCAGCGCACGTCCTGCATGCGTCCGGCGCTGTCGGGCTGCATCGTGCTGCTGCACGTCGTGGCATCTTCGGGATGCAAGCGCACGGTGATCAGCTGATCCATCGGAAATTGCATGAGCGCGCGCTGCACGAGATCACGCACGATCGTATGGTCGGTACTGACCTCGCGTTCGACGATATGCCGCGCAACGGCGACGGCGACGGCCGCGATGTTCTCTTCGGTATTGGCGGTCCAGCGTGCGCTGTGCAGTTGCACCGACGCGATCGACTCCGCGAGCGCCGCCATCGCCGACGCGAAACGCGCGTCGGCGCTCATGCGTGCCGCGCGCTCCCCGTCCTCGTATCCGCGCTGATACGAGTCGGCTTCGAGATGGGTGCGCTCTGCGGCGAAGTGTGCGTGGAGATCGATATCCGTCGGCGCGCCGAACGCGCGCTCCTGCTCATCCGACATCGGAAAGATGTCGGGCATCGGCAGTTCATCGAGGGCCCACGGTGTCGCTTGCATGCGTTTTCTCGGTTCGTTAGACGACGACATCTTCGGTTCCGGCGCTCAACACGATCTCGCCCGTCTCTTCGAGTGCACGCACCTTCGAGACGATATCCGACTGTGCCGCTTCGACATCGCGCATCTTGACCGGTCCGAGGAACTCGATCTCTTCCTTGAGTCCGGCGACGGCGCGCTGCGACATGGTGCCCATGATCTTCGCCTTGAGGTCGGGGCTCGCGGCCTTGAGTGCCAGCGCGAGCTGCTTGACGTCCACTTCGCGCAGCAGGCGCTGCAGCGACTTGTCGTCGAGTGCCGAGAGATCTTCGAAGACGAACATGAGGTTCTTGATCTGATCGCTGAGCTGTGGATCGCGCTCCGCGACGAGATCGAGCACTTCCTTCTCGAGCGAGCTGCTGACCAGGTTGAGCACCGCGGCCACTGCCGCCGGCCCGCCCACGGAGCTCATGCTCTGCGAGAACGCCATATCGGCTTCGTTGCCGATGGCACGTTCGACGAGTGCGATCATGTCCGGCGAGACCTTTTCCATCCGGGCGATGCGGAACATCACATCGCCGCCCAGTGCGGGATCGATCTCGCGGATGATGGCGGCGACATGACCCGGGTCCAGGTGCGCAAGAATCAGCGCGATGGTCTGCGGGTGTTCACCGCGCAGTGTATTGCCGAGCTGCTGCGGATCCGCACGGCGCAGGCGGCCAAACCGATCGCTGTCGGCCAGCTGGCCCTGAATGCGCTTGAGAATCATGCCGGCCTTTGCGGCACCGAACGCCTTCTCGAGCACGTCCTTGGCGAACTCCACGCCACCGGTGCTCAGCGAGTCCACGCCGAGCGTCAACTCGAGCCATTCGGCGAGCACGGCGTCGACGGTTTCGGTCGGTACCTTGCCGAGTTGCGCCATTTCGAGCGCGATAATCTCCGCCTCTTCCGGATTGAGTCCGGCGGTGATGACGGCTGCGGCTTCGGCGCCGATCGACGTGCACACGATCGCCACTTTCTGGCGACCGGTGAGTCGGTCGAGCGCATACTTCTCGCTGCTGTTACGGGCGATCGCTTGCATCGAGTCTGTCAGCCTGTCGTTCAGGTACGCAGCCAGCTGCGTGTCACGCGGATCGCGGCATCAGGCCGCTGCTCCACCGTGGCGATTGCCTGCTCACGTTCCGGCGTCGTGATCGTGGGCGGCAGAATGACTGGCCGGCGCTGTTCTTCCATCTGCTGCTGATGCTGCATGTCATTCATGTTCTGCATCATCGCCGCTTGCATCTGCGACGACGCGGGAAGCTCGGGATAACCGGCCGGGGCCTGCAGTGTCCGCGCGTCGGCGGCCTGCGGTGCGGCGCCCTTCTTGGGCTTGAGCGCGCTCAGCGACAGCACGGCCACGACCAGCAACACCACCAGCGCGGCAATGGCCACGACGGGTTTGGGGTTGGTCTGAATGCGCGTCATTATGTCAGGTGCCGGCACGGAGTCGGTGCTGGCTACCACGGGCTCGGGCATATTGAACGGTGCACTGACCACCGACAGCACGTCGCCGCGCGTCGAGTCGACGCCGAGCGCGCTGCGTACCAGCGTTTCGATGCGCGTGATCTCTTCCGGTGTCCGCGCGGTGACGATCGGCGCGGCGGCCGCGGCCTTGGCGCTCGTATCGCCGAGCGCGGGCATGGTGACTTTATCGGCGACGAGCACCGCGACGTTCAGGCGTTTGATCGTGCCGATCGCCCCAGAGAACGTTTCCGTGCTGCGTGAGTTTTCGTAGGAGACGGCGGTTTGTGTGTAGCCCGCGCCCTGCTGCGGAGAACTCGGCGTGACTTCTGACTTCTGTTCGGTCGCCATCGCCTGCTTGTCCGGGTCGATCGCCTGCGTGGTGCGTTCGACTTTGTCGAAGTTCACCGCCGCGGAGACTTGCACACTGGCGTTGCCCGGACCGACAAGGCTCGACAGCAACCGGTCGGCCTTCTGCTCCATCGACACTTCAATTTCGCGCTGCACCGCCAGCTGACGGCTGGTCATGCCGGCGAGCGACCCGTCGTCCTGCATCGTGAGCGCCTGACCGCGGGAGTCCACGATCGTGACTTGCTCGGCCTCGAGACCGCTGATGCTGCCGGCCACCAGTCTCGCGATGCCGCTTACCATCTCCGGCTTGGGCGGAATGCCACCGGCCATCGTGAGCGTGACGGACGCCTTCGACTTGCGTTCGCTCTGCTTGAACAGCTTGTCGTCTTCGAGTGCCAGGTGCACCTGCACCGCTTGCACGTTGTTCAGCTTGCCGATGCTTCGTTCCAGCTCGCCTTCGAAGGCGCGCTGCCGATTGATGTTCTGCGTAAAGTCGGTGCTGCCCCACTGCGGCTTGTCGAAGATTTCGAGACCGGGCCGTCCACCGCCCACCGTGGATTCAGCCGCCATGTCCACGCGCGCGCGCACGAGGTCCGAGCTCGATACCAGCACCGACGTGCCGGTGGGGTCGAGTTTGTACGCGATGTTGAGCTCGGTCAGTTTATCGGTGACCTTCTTCACCTGGTCCACCGGCACGTCCGCATATAGCGGCACCATCGTCGGTTGTGTCGCCCAGCGAGACACACCGAACACGGCGGCGGTGACCAGTACGCCGACCGCGATGATCGCCGCCTGACGACCACCGCTCATGCGACCAAAGACAGAATCTGCGAAGGATGCCATGTGAAAGTCTGGTGGCTCAGGACTGCATGGAGATCACGGACCGATAGGCTTCGACGGCCTTGTTGCGCAGTTCGATCAGGAGATCGAGCGCCAGTCCTGCTTCTTCGGACGCGGCCATCACCTGGTGCAGCTCGACGTTTTCGCCCGCCGCAAACCGCTGTGTGAGATCGCTGCTCTTGTCGCGCGCGTCGGACACTTCATTGAGTGCGCGGGTGAGCGTGTTGCCGAACGACCCTTCGCCTTCCGCGATGACCGGCACTTGCTTGGCGCCAGTGTCGCGGCCGGAGAGTTCGGGGAGTGAACGGGTGAGGAGATCGAGACGCGTCTGCATGAGAAGGGCTCCGAGGGTCAGGCGCGAACGTCGAGACGCACACCGCGCGCGGCGGGTGGCGTCGCATTCTGTGCAGCTTTGATGCGGCCGTACGTCAACGGACCCAGTGCGGCGGTCTTCGCGAAGAAGGTCCGCTCATCGGCCGTGAGGACACTCCACAGCGTCGGGTCGGTGCCCGGCGGCGCTTCGGCGGGGACCGCACTTTGTGCGGCGCCCTGTCCGGCAATCGGCGTCTGTGCCTTGAGCGCAGGACGCGCGTTCGCGTTCGCAGTCGCACCAGCGGTGCCAGCGGTACCGGTGCGATCGGTGGTCGGGCGCGCCGTGTCCGGACGTCCGATCGATCCAAGATTCGCGAGAAGCGGGTTGATGCCGTTGATGCTCATGGTGTGCCGAGAGGAAGAGCGCTGCGGGCCGGGAACCGACATGCAATCGGAGAGGAGGAGGAGGAGGACGTCACACCGATTCCCGGACCCGCGGCGCGTGTATCAGATGGTTCAGATATCGAGGGAGGCGCGGAGGATCGACTTCGCGGTCTGGAAGACCGAGGCATTCGCTTCGTACATGCGTTTGGCGTCGAGCAGATTCACCAGCTCCTGCGTGGTGTCGATGTTCGGGTAGCGCACGTAGCCGTTGGCGTCGGCATCCGGATGACCGGGCTCGTATACCAGGCGACCTTCACCCTGATCTTCGGCAATGCCAGCCACACGCACGCCGTGTTCACCGCTGTTGGGGCCGACCGTGGCGCCGCCCTTGGGCAGCACCGGCACTTCGACCATGCGCGCGCTGTCGCTTGACGAGGCGGGGACGTTGAACGGCGTGGGACCGAACACACCGCCCGAGAGGCCGCCGCCGTTGCCCTGCTCGCCGTACATCGCGTTTTGTGCCGTCGCCGACTCGAGCACCACGTCGCGACGTTTGTACGGCTGACCGTCTCCGCCGCGCGAGACATCGGCGTTGGCGATGTTCTGCGCGATCGTTTCCATACGCTGGCGCTGCACCGAGAGTCCGCTGCCAGCGATACCAAGCGACTTGAACATCGGCCGAATCGTGGACTGGCCGGGAATCGGAAGGAGCGACGGACGCCGCACGGGATCGATAGGCATCAGACGCCGCTACCCTTGATGGCACCGCGCAGGCTCGCGTAGGTCTTTTCCAGCAGCTTCGAGGTCGCCAGAAAACGAATCTGTTCGTCCGCGAGGGCGACCATCTCGTCTTCGACGTTGACAGGATTGGCGTTCGTGTTCGGCGTCTTCCCACTGGCCTCGAGCGAAAAGCCATCGCCGTTCTGCAGCGTGCCTTTGGCGACGCGGTCCGCAATGCTCCGCGACCGCTCCATGCTGCGGTCGAGTGAAGCCTTGAGCGGCGACGCTGAGGTGACGCGATCGATGAATCCGAAAAGCATCGTGGAATCCGGGGTGAAAGGGCGAACGATCTCGCACCCCGAAAAAGCAATGGCTGGGCCATGGCGACGCTGGTCACAAAAAAGCCCACCGTTCAGCGTCGCTGAGGTGGGCGTAAACACTTGCCAATTAAAGATTTACGAAAAATGAGCGGAAATTATTTCCGGTCGAGTATTCGGACATTATGACCACTTTTCACATCACCTGCCAGCGCGGTAGGAAGGAAATTCCTGCCGATGGCATGGGCGATGTTGCCGCCCGACCAGTTTTTCACTCTCGTCCCAGACAGCCGATCCTTTGTATCGGCAGCTGATCGCGGGAGCTGAACACCCAAGTTGGGAATCCGTACCGACGAGGCTATTCCGCCTCGTCGTCCTCGTCCTTTCCGGGGCCGTTGAGCTTGTTGCGGAGCGTGCGAACGCTGATGCCGAGCAGGTCGGCCGCCTTGGTTCGATTGTTCCCCGAGGCGGTGAGGGCATGCTGAATCAGCACGCGTTCGGCATCGGCCACGTTGAGCGAGGCCAGACTGATCGATCCCGGCGCGGAGGCACCCGGTGGTGCCGCGACCGCGGACAGGCTCCCAGGTGAGGTGATCGATCGCGGGCGCATTCCGGGCGACCCCAGGGAATGAGCAAGACCAAACCGGGTGCCCTCGAGACTGTGCTGCTGGATCATCGGATCGGGCGTCAGAATGACGGCTCGTTCGATGACATGCTGCAACTCGCGGATGTTGCCCGGCCAGGGATACTTCTGCAGCGCTTCCAGCGCATCGGGGGCAATCCCTTCAATCTTCTTTCCCAGCTCGGCCGCATTGCGCATCGCGAAACGCAGGGCGAGAACCGGGATGTCCTCGAGCCGATCACGAAGGGGAGGAATCAAGACGGGGATCGTGGACAGTCTATAGTACAAGTCCTGCCGGAACGTCCCATTGTCCGCTTCTGAGGCCAGATCCCGATTGGTGGTGGCGACGATACGGACGTCCACCTTGATGGGGGAGGTGCCTCCAACGCGCTCAAATTCCTGCTCCTGCAGCACGCGAAGCAGTTTGGCCTGCAGATCGAGCCGCATCTCGGAGATTTCGTCCAGCAGGAGCGTGCCCCGGTTGGCCCGTTCAAAGGCCCCTTCGACTCGCTTGATGGCGCCGGTAAAGGCGCCCTTTTCGTGTCCGAAGAGCGCGGATTCCACCAGCCCTTCGGGCAGGGCGGCGCAATTGAGCTTGATGAACGGACGTTCGCGTCGATCGCTTTGATCATGGATGGCGCGGGCGAACAGCTCCTTGCCTGTGCCCGACTCACCCTGCAGCAGCACCGTCGCACGGGTGGGGGCGGCCATGGAGACGGTTTGCAGAATACGCCGAATGGCCGGTGAGTCGCCGATGATCTGTCGCTCATTGCGAAACTGCATGACCTCTTTGCGCAGCGACTCGTTCTCGCGGCGCAGGCGCACAAACTCCAGGGCCTGATCCACCGCCAGCTCCAGCTGCTGCGGCCGAATTGGCTTGGTGATGTAGTCGATCGCGCCGGCTTTGATACTGGCGACCGCGTGTTCGATGCTGGCGTACCCCGTCAGCATGATGAGCGGAATGTCGTACCCCTCCCGCGTCAGCAGCTGAATGAACTCGAGTCCCGTCAGCCCCGGCATCCGATAGTCGGAGATGATCAGGTCGACCCCTCCACGTTCCAGAATCTGTAATGCCTCGGGGACACCTCGGGCGCCAACGGGCGAGTGGCCCGCTTGGCTCAGGGTGTCTTCGAGGATCAGGCCGACGCTCGGTTCGTCGTCGACGTACAGGATGGTGGCCATGGTGTGACTGTGGGGGGCGTGACGCCGCGGCGGCCGGGACGATCGGTGACCCAGTCCATACGCGCGCGTCCTACAGTATGCAGCCCCGAGGCGCACCCGGCAAATTCGACCGCTTCCCGATTTTTCTTCCGGCGGACTAAAGGCTGGCCAAAGGGGCTCCGATACTCGCAACAGTATGCCCGCAGCGTGTCGCCATCCTACCGGCGCGTGACACCAACCGGCCTCGCCACTTTCGATGCGCGTTACCAATCAGCTCATCACCCGGAACAGTCAGGCTCGCCTGCAAAGCGGTCTGCAAGGTGTAGATCGACTGCGCGAGGATATCTCCTCGGGCATTCGTTTGCGCAAAATGTCGGACGATCCGACGTCGGCCAGTGAAGTGGTGCGCGTCGGCAGTTCGATGCGCGCCATCACGCAGTTTCGACGCAACGTCGACATTGGCGTCGCGCGCGCGTCCGCCGAAGAGTTGGTCCTCAACTCACTGACCGATGGACTCGGCCGCGCGATCGAACTGGCGGTGGCGCAGGCCTCCGCGACGGCCAATCCGCAGACGCGGAACATCGTCAAAGCGGAAGTCGATCAGCTGATCAGTTTCGCCGTCGATCTCGGCAACACCAAACTTGGCGACGACTATCTGCTGGGCGGCACACGATCCGGCGAAGCGCCGCTGCGCATTCCGCCAACGCCGGCCGATGGTTTCTCGGCGTTGACCCTTGCCGGCAACCCGGTGAATCCGAGCGGCGCCATCGATCTCGAGATCGGTGACAACAAGTTCGTGACACCGACGCACAACGCGACCGATGTGTTTCTCACGACCGATGCACTCGATGCGCTGCGTGCCCTGTCGGATGCGCTGGGCACCAACAATGTGGCGGGCATTCAGGCGTCGACGACGCGACTGACCAACGCCAGCAGCAACGTGCAGAATCTGCTGGGGACGCAGGGTGCACGCATCAATGAACTGGAAAACGCCCGGACGAACCTGGACGGGATGGAATTGACACTCAAGGCATTCCGCGCCGATCTGAGAGACACGGAAGTCGACAAGGCGATGGCGGAACTCGTAGGCAAGCAGACGATGTATCAGGCCGCAATGAGCGCGACGTCGCGTATTCTGGGTCTGAGCCTCGCAAACTACCTGTGATCCCCCGATGATCTCCGTGGCAGACGATTCACCGATGGTGCTCGACGCGCCGATGCGCACCGTTTCCTCGCTTGTACTTGGCGATATCGCCATCCCGTCCGACGTCATCCTGTCCTTTCCCACACCGCTCTGGGGATTCCCCGCGCATCGCGAGTTCGCGTTGCTGCCAGCGGCGCGCGAAGGACTCTGGTGGCTGCAGTCGATGCACGATGGCGGCATCACCTTCCTGCTGGCCGATCCGTTTGTGCTCGACCCGACCTATGCGGTCGATCTTGGCGAGACTGAACGTGCGGACCTTGGCATCGAACAGCCGTCGGATGTGCTGGGGCTGGTCATGCTGACGTTGCCGACCGATGCCGGCGACAGCGCCACCGCCAACTTCCGTGCGCCGCTCGTGCTCAATCTCGTGCGCCGACTGGGCATGCAGGTCGTGAGCCGCAACGATGCGCACGAACTCCGCCGCACCGTGATGCTCGACGTGTTCCCCGCGCAGCCCGACGGCATTCGGATGGCGTGACCGTGTGATCGCCGCGCGCGCAGCGCGGCGATTGCGCGTGAGGAGGGCACCAGGAAAGCGTGGCACCATTCGTGCATCTGTTGACCATGTCAACACTATGTGCGGGCGTGTTTTGCCGCCTTCCCTCTGGTCATCGAATACGACATGTGCGGTATCACCGGCATCCTGGATTTTGTTCACGGCGGGCGTGGTGATCTGATCGATCGCTTCACCGACGCGGTGGCGCATCGGGGTCCCGATGGACGCGGTGTCTACACCGATGGCCCCGTGTCATTGGGACATCGCCGCCTCGCGATTCTCGACCCCACACCGGCGGGCGCGTGTCCGATGCACGTGGTATGTCCCGACGGCACGACGGTGATCATCACGTTCAACGGGGAGGTGTACAACTTCCTCGAGTTGCGCGCCGAACTGGTGGCCGCCGGATACCGGTTCCACACGGAGACGGACACCGAGGTGGTTGCGGCCGCGTATCACCACTGGGGTGACGCCTGCCAGACGCGCTTCAACGGCATGTGGGCGCTGGCCATCTGGAACCCGTCCACACAGACGCTGTTTCTCTCTCGCGACCGGTTTGGTGTGAAGCCGCTGTACGTGTCCGTCAGCGGCTCGCGCGTCGCCTTTGCGTCGGAGATCAAAGCGTTTCTGGCGTTGCCGGACTTTACGCCGACACTCTCCGCCGATGCGGCGCAGGCGTTCTTCAGCAACCCGGTCGCGTATGACGGCGTCATGCTGGGCACGGCGCTCGACGGTGTCCATCGCGTTCCGCCTGGGCACTCGCTGACCGTCACGCCACAGGGGGCCAAGGGCTTCCGACGGTGGTGGGACACGCACGCGCATCTTCCCGTCGTGCCAACGCGGTACGACGAGCAGGTTGCGCAGTTTCGCGAGCACTTCCTCAACGCGGTCCGGCTGCGCATGCGCAGTGATGTCCGCATCGGCACGTCGCTCAGTGGCGGTCTCGATTCGAGTGCCGTCGCGTCGAGCGTGGCGCATATCGCCCGCAGCGCGAGTGGTGCCGATCTCGCGCGATGCGCAGCCGACTGGCAGCGCACGTTCATTGCCACATTCCCGGGCGAGTCGGTGGATGAGCGCGAGTTCGCCGATGCAGTCGTTGCTCACACGGGTGCCGCGCCCACGTACTGGACGTTCGACGGCACCGCAGCCCTGCAGGACATTGCGGCCAGCGTCTGGGCGATGGACGACCTGAGCGGCGCGCCCGCGGTGCCGGTGTACAACATCTACCGCACGATGCGCGAACACGGGGTCGTAGTGACGCTCGACGGTCATGGCGGCGACGAACTGCTGGCGGGGTACTCGTGGTATCGCCAGCTGCCGGCCGCCTCGATCAACGACGCGCTGTACGCCGATTTTCATCGCACGCACCTACCAGCCATTCTTCGCAATTTCGACGGCTGCTCGATGGCCAACGGTGTCGAAGTGCGCTCGCCATTTCTGGACTGGCAGCTGGTCTGCTACACGTTTGCCCTGCCGGGTGACACAAAGTTTGACGGCACCATCGCCAAACGCATCCTGCGAGACGCGCTGCGGGGCATCATCCCCGAGGTGATTCGCACCCGTACGTCGAAGCTGGGATTCGAATCGCCACTGGTCGCGTGGGCCAATGGGGCGCTCGGTCCGGCGCTCATGGCGGCGTCACGGTCGGACGCGTGGCGGAGTGCGCCGGCAGCCGCGCAAGCCAGCGCGCTGGCCACGGTTGTTCAGTCACGCACCGCCACGCGCAGTTGGAGTGCCGCGGACAGCGTCACACTGTCGCTCGCCTGGCGCCTGTTCGCGTATGTCCTCTGGCGTGACTTGTTTCTCGGCGAGCGCAACATGGCGGCTGGTTCGTTGGCGTTTCCAACGGCTCGCGCCTCCTGACGATGACGGCATCCCGACTGACGTGCGTGGTGACCGGAGCGAGCGGTCTGGTGGGGCAGCATCTGTTGCCGGTGCTCGCCCAGACGCGAGATGTGATCGCGCTGGTGCGCAAGGCGCCCGTGTCCGCGCCTGGCCAGAACGGCATCGCGCATCTCGACAACGTCGAGTACATCGAGGGCGACCTGACATCGCCGCAGGTCGCCGATCTGCTGCCGTCTCGCGTCGATGCGGTCATTCATCTGGCACAGTCGCGCCGGTTTCGCGAGTTCCCGGACGGCGTCGCTGATGTCCTGGCCGTCAATGTCGCCTCCACCGAGCAGCTGACGCGTTATGCGGTACGAGCGGGCGCGTCGCACTTTGTGTACGCCTCCTCCGGTGGCGTGTATGCGACGTCGCACGCGCCGCTGCCAGAGACCGCTCCGCTCGCCACTCCCGCTCACGTGGGGTGGTATCAGGCCTCCAAGATCGCCGCCGAGGCGCTGGTGCACGCGTATCGTTACGCGTTCACGCCGATCGTCCTCCGTCCGTTCTTTGTGTATGGCGCAGGTCAGGCGCGGCACATGTTGCTGCCGAGGCTGTGTGACGCGATTCGCGCGGGACGTCCAGTGCAGCTGGCGGGTGAGCAGGGCATGTCGCTCTCACTCACCCACGCCAATGACGCGGCGGCCGCTATCGTGCGCGCGCTCGATCTGGCCGCGCCGGCGACGATCAATCTGGCCGGCCCCGAAGCGCTCACGGTGCGTGAGATTGCCGTCACGCTCGGCGCCGCCGTGGGAGTGGCACCGGTGTTCGATGTGACCGGTGCGGCCGGGCCTTCGTACGTCGCCGATACCACGCTGATGCGCGCGCTGCTGGGTGCGCCGCAGCATCGGTTTGCGCAGCAGCTTCACACCATTCTGCACTAGTCGGTCATGCGTCTGACAGGACACGCGCCGCTTCCGCACGATCGTCCATTGCGGATTCTCATCGGCCCCAAGGAGATCGGCGGACAGATCCCCGACTACGCGGCGGGATTTCGCGCGCTCGGGCACCAGGTGACCACGGTCATCCGTGAACCGAATCCGCTGTTCCCGGACCTGCCGTACGACGTGGACCTGTCGCGCCAACAGGACGGGGCCACACTGCTGCAGTTGGTGGAGCAACACGATGTGTTTGTCTTTCAGTTTGGCGAGTCGTTGGTGCCGGGTTCCGCCGACCTCAGCGCCATCCGCAACGCAGGCAAATCCATCATCGCGATCTGCAATGGCGACGATATCCGGCACTCGTCGGCGTATCATCAGGAGTTTGGCATTCCGCCCGAGGTGCACGGCGAGTTTTACGTTCGCGATCCGTTGTCGCGCCCGATGCGCACGCTTCGCAACATGGAGCGCTTCGCCTCGCTGATGGTCTCCGTGCCCAATCAATCAGGGTTGGCGCTGCGCCCGTACATGCATTTTGCGTACGTCATCGATTCGACGCTGTACACCGAACGGATTCCTGATCGTGAAGTACCCGTCGTGGTGCATGCACCGTCCGACCGGGCGTGCAAAGGCACGGCGGAGATTCTGGCGTCGCTGGATCGATTGAAAGCACGGGGCATGGCGTTTGATCTGACGCTCCTTGAGCGTGTGCCCAATGCCGTCGTGCGCGAAACACTCCGCGATGCCGACGTGGCCATCGACCAGCTCTTTGTGTCGTACGGGAAATTTGCGGCCGAGGCCATGGCGTCGGGGTGCGCGACGGCGTGTGTGACCTATCCGGATATCGAGCCATTCGCGGCGCTGCGTCCGCTGCACCATATCGACGCGGAGGGTATCGACGCGCAGCTCGAACAGTTGCTGACGGATCGTGCGTTGCGCCGCTCGCTGGCCGCACGCGGTCGCGCCCACATCGATACGTACCACGACCGCACGGCGGTCTGTCGCCGGTTGCTCGACGCACTTGGCGCCGCCATCGATGGGTCACTGCGTTATGACTACTACCCCGCGTTCTACGCGGAACGGTATGCGTTGCCGCCTCGCACGGAACTGCCGCGTGCCCAACGACTGCTGAGCAGCGAAGTCATCGAGGCGCATGGCGTGGTCGCTGGCACGGATCTCGAGATGTTGACGCGACGCGGCCTCATCGATGCCTGGTACAAGGGTGGTGCGTCGCCCGTACGCACGTGGCTGGCCTCTGATGGATTGCTCGGTGCGGCGCACGATGTGAGCGCACTCCGCCAGCGCTGGGAGACGATTCGCACAGCACGCCCAGTGGAGGCTGCGAACGCGGCCGCGAAGGAGGTGGCCGTCGACTCTCCGCCGCTTCGCGACCCGCTGATCGACCGGTTCATGCACCAGACCAGCTTGTTGGGCGCAGATGCCCCACGTGATGGCAGCTCGAGCGCGATCGAGCGTGGCACGGCGGAACTGTTGCGCATGGGCACGCCGGCACTGGCGATTCCGCAACTGCTGCCAATCGCGGGTCAGAACCCGCACGCCCGTCGCGCGGCCGCACTGCTGCTGCTCGGCAGTGGTCAGTTTGCCGACGCCCGTGATCTACTGGCCACGTTCGCCGACGCCGATTCCGATGGCGTGCTGACCTACTATCAGGCTGTCGCTCAATCACTGGCGGGTGATCCTGCCACGGCGGCAATCACCATGCGCCGCGCGATCGAGCGGTTGCCGCGCCAGGCACGCGTGGACTACTTCGGCAGCACGCCGATTCTGAGCAATCGGTACTGGGCGATGGCGCTGCGGGCCGGCGGGACGGAGGCGCGCACGCTGATGGGCGAATACTATGGCAAGATCAATCGCCGCAGCGACTACGATGTGTATTTCGACGACGTGGTTCCCATGTGGACCGCTGCGCCATTGCAGCCGGTGCTGGCGCCGTACCACGCATTTCTGTTTCTGCTGCTGACGGCACGCGCGCTCCACACCTCCTTCGACGGCGGGCCGTTGGGATGGACCGCCATGGCCGACGCCGAGTCTGCGCTGCTCAAAGCGGCGGGCGTGCGCACGGTCGTGATCGGATACGGGGGCGACTGCACTGTTTACGCCAATGTGCGCGACCTGTCACATCGCCACGCATTTCTTGCGTCGTATCCGCAGGCCGCGCGCGACGAACCACGCATTCGCGCGCGCCTCGATCGCTGGAACGCCGACGCCGACTGCATTGTCACCACCCTCCATTCGCTCGACGGCCACGGGCGATGGGATGTGCTGAGTCCCAGTCCGTTTCAGATCGATACGACGCAGTGGGCGCCGATCGAGACGTACAATGCGCACGACGGCCGCACCGGATCTGTTCGTGTGATTCACACGCCCAATCACCGCGGCTACAAGGGGACCGAGTTCGTGATCGAGGCCGTGCGG
>JAGNMU010000369.1 GCA_017991005.1 Gemmatimonadaceae bacterium
GGACGCGCTGGACGAGCCGTTGGCGTACACCTCGGTGTTGTCGGCGCTGCAGACGCTCGAGGACAAGGGGTACGTCCGGCATGAGGCCGAAGGGCGTGCCTATCGCTATTTCGCGGCCGTCGAGGCGGAGGCAGCGGGAGGCAGCGCGATTGCGCGCATTCGCGACGCGATCTTTCAGGGATCGTCGGAGCGCCTGTTTGCGCAATTGGTGAATGACGAAGGTCTCAGTCGCGACGAACTCGAGCGGATGCGCAAACTGCTGGCGGCGCGCCTGCGCGCGGCGGACGACGGTGGAACGCCATGAGCGCCATCGGACTCGAGCCGTCCGCCATCACCGGGTGGATGATCTTCTCCTTGCTCATCGGCGGCATCGTGATCCTCGCCGCGCTCGCCGCGCACGACGCGCAACGGGCCGGCAATCGATCGGTGCGCTGGATCTGGTGTGGCGCCATACTCGCCATCGTGGTGTTGTCGGCAGCGGCGCCCGCCCGTCGACTGGTCAGTGCACCACGTGTGATACGCGGCCTTCCGCTCACGGAATCCACCAGCGCCGTCTTTATGCGGAAGACACCGACTGGCCCGTTGTATTGGATCTCGAGCATGCGCAACGCGGTAACGCTGCCGATTGTCCGCGTGCAGCAGGCCGGACAAGAAGTGCTGACGCAACTGCCCGTTGGTGCGCATCGCCTGCTCGGACTCACCTGGCTGCTGGCATCACTCGGTACCCTGGGCATTTTCGCCGCGAGCTATTGGCGCATCCGTCGGACGATGCAAAGCTGGCCACGCGAACGGATCGCGGGCACGACGGCGCGTATTGCGCCAGCCGCTGGCCCCGCCGTCGTCGGGCTCGCCCCGTCTGAAATCATTCTGCCGCAGTGGCTGCTGCAATGCCCACCGGCCGAGCAACAGTTGGTGGTGACGCACGAAACGGAGCACGTGCGCGCACACGACCCATGGTTGTTGGTGATGGCATGCGGCGCGACGGCGCTCATGCCGTGGAACCCTGCCCTCTGGTTTGCGCTGGGGCGGCTGCGTCTGGCCGTCGAACTCGATTGTGATCAGCGCGTCCTGCGCCGTGGGGTGCCTGCGGATGCGTACGGCTCGCTGCTCATCGATCTCTCTGCTCTGCGTTCTTCACTCCCGTCGGCCATGCCGGCATTCTCCTGCAACGGTTCGTATCTCGAACGGAGGTTGGTCGCCATGACATCACGTCCATCGCGTTTCGCTGGTTCCCGTCGTTTCATTGGCGGAATGATCGCCACGGTCGCACTCGTGACCGCATGCGAGTCGAAGTTGCCGACGTCGGCCGAAGTGGAAGAAATGGACGTCGCAGCCGCCGAGCGGGCGTTCGTGACGACGCTGGACGGCAAGAAGTACGTGGTTGATGGCAAGGCCGTGACAGAAGAAGAAGCCAAGTCGCTGAACGCCACGCGGATCGCCGCCGTGGAAGTCGCAGGCAGCAAGCTTGGCATGTCGGAGATTCGCATCACCACACGGCAAGCCGCGGAATTGCGCAAGTCGTCGGGTGAGGTCGTCGAGAAGCCGATCTCGGACAAGGCGATCACGGTGACCGGCTATCCGCTCGACTCGTCGGAACTTGCGCGGCGACGCGCCGTCGAGGGTGGGCAGAAAGTGGAAGGCGTCTTGGTCCGTACGCGTGGTGAACTTGAACTCGGTGCTGCAAAGGAACCCAAGATCCTCCTCCGCTCCGATTCGCCCAAGCGCAAGTTCGACGGACTGCTGGTCGTTGATGGGGTGATCGCCAATTCGACAGACCTGCAATCGCTCAACCCCGACATGATCAAGTCCATCGAAGTGGTGAAGGGATCTGCCGCCACCACGCGCTACACCGATCCCCGCGCCGCCAACGGCGTCATCGTGGTCACGATGAAACCCAAGAATTAGCCCCGCCCTTGCAGTAGCCGATCGCCGATAGCCAATAACCGATAGCGCCGTTGCAGTAGCCCGCCCTCCCCATCCGCCGCCGCGCGCGGTATAGTCGGGAATGGACAAGTCTCATCTCCCGAGCCGCCACGCCACCGTCGGTCCCGAACGCGCGCCCCATCGCAGCTTCTACTACGCGATGGGGCTGACCGAGGCGCAGATCCAGCAGCCTCTCATCGGCGTCGTCTCCAGCTGGAATGAAGCCGCGCCGTGCAATATCGCGCTCAAACGTCAGGCCGAGGTGGCGAAGCGTGGGGTGATTGCGGCGGGTGGGACGCCGCGCGAGTTCACCACGATCACGGTCACTGACGGTATCGCGATGGGCCATGCCGGTATGAAGGCCTCGCTCGTCAGTCGGGAGATCATCGCGGATTCCATCGAGCTGACCGTGCGCGGTCATTGCTACGACGGATTGGTAGGCCTTGCCGGCTGTGACAAGTCACTTCCTGGCATGATGATGGCGATGCTCCGACTGGATGTGCCTTCGGTCTTTCTGTACGGTGGCAGCATTCTGCCCGGACGCTTTCACGAGCGCGATGTGACCGTGCTCGATGTGTTCGAGGCGGTCGGATCATACGCCGCCGGCAAGACCACGTTGGCAGAGCTCACCGCACTCGAGCGAGTCGCGTGCCCGGGAGCGGGATCCTGCGGCGGGCAATACACCGCAAACAGCATGGCCTACGTGTCCGAAGCGATCGGTCTGGTCCTGCCCGGCTCTGCCAGCCCGCCGGCGTCGCTCGAAGCGCGCGATGCGTTTGCGGAAGCGGCGGGGCACGCGGTGATGCGCCTGATGAAAGACGGTCCGCGCCCGCGTCAGATCGTCACGCGCAACGCGTTGGAGAATGCGGCGGCGGTAGTCGCGGCGACCGGCGGTTCCACCAACGCCGCATTGCACCTGCCGGCGCTCGCAAACGAGATCGGCATCGCTTTCGATCTCTTTGACGTGGCCGAAGTATTCAAGCGCACACCGCTCATCGCCGATCTCAAACCCGGCGGCAAGTATCTCGCCAAGGATGTGCACGACATCGGCGGTGTGTCGATCATTCTCAAAGTACTGCTCGATGGCGGCTTCCTGCATGGCGACTGTCTGACGGTCACCGGCAAGACGCTCGCCGAGGATCTCGCGCACGTGGAATTCCCGGGCAATCAGCGTGTCGTGATGCCCGTGGCAGAAGCCATCTCGCCCACGGGCGGACTGGTTGGACTGCGCGGCAATCTCGCGCCGGATGGTGCCGTCGTAAAAGTGGCCGGCCTCGCGCATCGCAAGTTCGTCGGACCGGCACGCGTATTCGACTCCGAAGAGGCGGCGTTTCAAGCCGTGATGGATCGCGCGTATGCGGCCGGTGATGTGATCGTGATTCGGTACGAAGGACCGGCGGGTGGCCCGGGCATGCGAGAGATGTTGTCCACCACGTCTGCCATCTACGGTCAAGGCATGGGTGAATCGCTCGCACTCATCACCGATGGCCGATTCTCCGGTGCCACACGTGGATTGTGTGTCGGACACTTGAGCCCCGAAGCGGCCGTTGGCGGACCGATCGCACTGCTGCGTGATGGCGACATGATCGAGATCGACGCCGATACGGAATCGATTGCGGTCCATCTCAGCGACGAGGAGCTTGCACAGCGGCGCGCTGCATGGTCGCCTCGCGCGCACAACTATCAGTCGGGTGCCATCTGGCGGTACGCACAGACCGTAGGCTCCGCGCGTTACGGCGCCGTCGTGCATCCCGGGGGACTTGCGGAAACGCATGTCTATGCCGATGCTTGAAAAGACGCTCGCCAAACCCTTGTCCCGCGCCGCTGAACTGATGTCGTCGTCGTTCGTGCCGTCCTCGCGACTTATCAGCCTTATTCCCGTCGTCGTAACGCTACTTGTTACGGCGATGCTTGTCGTGTTCGACCGGGAGTTGGGCCGCACCGTCGCGATGATCTGACGCGAACCGCCGCCCCTCCCGAACTCACCGGGAGCGGCGACCTTGGCGAAGAGCTGAAGGCCCTCTCCTGACGGAGTGGGCCTTTCCTTTTCTGCCACGTCTCATGACCAATCCATCCGGACCGCACACGCTCTTTGCGCGACACCTCGATCGGCTGAACGACATCATCTCGGTGCCGAACCACACACACACCGGCGCGCTACCGCGTGAAACGGCGCTGATGAAACTGGTGGTGCCGGCGGAACGCATGGTGGGCATCGCGAATCAGGCCGTTGCGGTTGGGGCGCGCATTCTCGAGAGGACCCACGGGGAGATCATCCTCGAACTTACCGACGCACCGGAACGCGTCGACGCGTTCATCGCATCGATGCACCCGGGCGGCATCGCGGAATTGATGCGCACCGGTCGGTTGGCCATGATGCGCAGTACGTCGACGCATCCAGGCGACCGCACCGACAGTTTTCGCGCGCAGGCCGATGGGGCACCCGACAGTGCACCGCATGAGGAGGCTGCCTGAACGCGACGAGGACGGAGGAGGAGACGGTGGCGCGCATGGGTGGATGCGTCGATCGACGGAGGTGCCGTATCGGGTGTTGCCCCCTATAATCCCACGGTCCACCTCGCCGTCTGAGGCGCCCGTCCGACCAGGGCGGATCGCTGCCCGGACACGGCATCAACACGGCATCAACACAGGATCTGCGTCTGCCCCACCTGCGTGCCAATCGTTGGCCTCTCTGGTCGATACTCGTGTCGGCGCTCGGCGTGGCGCTGCTCGTCGCGAGCGCACTGCCGACGCGCCGCCCTCCCGGTCGCCAACCGCCGTCGCATCGTCAGCTGTTCCTC
>JAGNMU010000035.1 GCA_017991005.1 Gemmatimonadaceae bacterium
GGATCTGCTGACGCTGCGTGACCGCTTTGGCGAACTCGCCGGACGTCGCATCTGCATCGTCGGTGACGTGCTGCATTCACGGGTTGCGCGCTCGAACATCTGGGGCCTCACCAAGTTGGGCGCGGATGTCGCCGTCTGCGGCCCGCGCTCGCTGCTCCCCAACGCCATCGGGGAAATGGGGGTGACGGTGTTCGATCGCATTGAAGCAGCGATTGAGTGGGCCGACGCGCTCAACGTGTTGCGTCTACAGCTCGAACGCATGGAATCGGGCTACATCCCGTCGCTGCGCGAATACAACCGGGTGTTTGGCGTCACGCGCGCGCGCTTGGAAAAAGCGCCGCGCGATATCTGCGTGCTGCACCCCGGACCCATGAATCGCGGCGTCGAAATCGATAGCGACGTGGCCGACGGTCCGCATTCCGTCATTCTGTCGCAGGTGACCAATGGTGTGGCCATTCGCATGGCCGTGTTGTACCTCCTCGCCGGCGGCAAGCCGGAACTCGCCGAAGCCGCCAAGAAGGGAGTGGTCTGATGTCGCGTGACGTGTTGCTCAAGGGTGGTCGCATCATCGATCCTTCGCAGGGAATGGACACGGTCGGAGACGTGCTGCTGCGCGACGGTCGCATCGAGTCGTGCGGCCACGCCATCGGTACTCCCGACGGGGCCGAGGTGATCAACTGCGAAGGTCTGGTGGTCGCGCCGGGCTTCATCGACGTCCACGTCCATCTGCGCGAACCGGGCAGGGAAGACGTCGAGACGGTTGCCACCGGTGCACACTCCGCAGTCGCGGGTGGATTCACCGGCGTCTGTGCCATGCCAAACACCAAACCCGTCACCGACAATCAGGCCACGGTGGGTTTTGTGAAGCGGCAGGGCGAAGCGGCCGGGTTTGCGCGCGTCTATCCGTACGGCGCCATCAGCGTGGGCCAGAAGGGCGAGACACTCGCCGAGTTGGGTGAGATGGTGGGCGCTGGCGCCGTGGCGTTCAGTGATGACGGGCGCCCCGTTGAGAGCGCGCATCTCATGCGCACGGCGCTTGAATACGCGCGGACGTTCAACGTGCCCGTGGCTGAACACTGCGAAGACATGTCGCTCGCGCGCGGCGGTTCGATGAACGAAGGCATCGTGTCGGCACGCCTGGGGCTCAAGGGCATTCCCGCCGAGGCCGAGGAGATCTATGTCATCCGCGATATTCTGCTGGCTCGGCTCACCGGTGGACACATTCACTTGTGCCACCTCAGCACCAAGGGCTCGGTCGAATTGGTGCGGTGGGGCAAAGAGCGCGGCGTGAACGTCACTGCGGAAGTCTGCTCGCACCACATTTCGTTGACCGAGACGGCGGTCGAAGGCTACAACACGAACGCCAAGATGAACCCGCCGCTTCGCACGGCGGCGGACGTGGAGGCGCTGCAGCAGGGCGTCGCCGACGGCACCATCGACTTGCTCGTCACCGATCACGCGCCGCACCACTACGACGAGAAAGAGCGCGAATTCGCCGACGCCCCCAACGGCATTGTCGGTTTGGAGACGGCGCTTGGCGTGAACTGCACGTACCTGCTGCACCGTGGCGTGATCACGCTGGCGCAGATGGTCGACGCCATGAGCTGCAAACCGGCCAAGGTCTTCCATTTGCCGGGCGGCTCCCTGGCGCGCGGATCACTGGGTGATGTCTCGGTGTTTGATCCGGCGAAGCGGTGGGTGGTGGATCCGTCTCGGTTCCGGTCCAAGGGCCGAAACACGCCGTATGGTGGACACGAGCTGCAAGGTCAGGCGATTCTGACGCTGGTGGGCGGCCGGGTCGTCTACCGTTTGGACGCGTGACCGTTTCACCGCTGGCACCGGCTGTCACAACGCGCCCGTCGCGGATGTGACGAGTGACACATTCAGGGGTGACAGTCGGTTGCGCCCGTCGTCGAAATGCCAGATGCATTACGCCCAGATCTCTCAGCGTTCGGCCTGACATCGATATGCCCCTTCCTGACGTGCCCCTATGACGGAGACTCGCGACGTGTCCATCGACGAAGTGCGTGCCCTCGTCACTGAACGACAGCGATACGATGACTGGCTGACAGCGCTCGACGCCAAACGCGACGAAACGCCGTCGCGGGTGTTCGAGCGAGTCTATGGCGACTATGTCGCGCGTCGACGGGACGTGCTCGTCCGCCTGCGTGCACACGTGGGTGGTCTCAGCTCCGTCAAAGAGGAGTTGGAAATCCGACTCACGGCGCTCGAGTCACGTTTGGGTTCGCTCGAGGATGAGCGAGCCGAAGCCATGCTCCGTACCGCCGTCGGTGAATACGACGCGGATCGGTGGGAGCAGGTGCGGCAGGACGTCGAGTCGCAGATTGCGGACCTCAGCGAGCAGCGCGTCACCCTGACGGGTGAGGTGGATGAGGTACGCGGACTGCTCACCAATGCGCAAAGTGGCCCACACGATACCGTCGAGGATACGAACGCCGCGGAGCCGGTCGTCGACGCCTCGTCGGACGCGCCGTCCGGAGTGTCATCCGAGGAGCCGTTGGTCGGGGCATCCTTCGTTGACCACACAGAAATCGAAACGGTCGAGGCCACAGCGGAGTGGCCGGCTACGGCCGCGCTCACAACTAGTGGAGCGATGGACGGCACCAGCCACGGGTCGAGCCATGACACCGCGGCGCCACACGCCGACGTCGCCGAACTCACGCCGGTGGATGACGATCCGTTTGGCCTGACCGCTGGGGATCCGGCGCGCGGAATGCCGGGCAGCGATCATCTGGCGGACCAGCCGATCGTACAGGCCGACTCGCAGGGCCACGCACACACCAACGCCCAGGCCGATGCGCAGGCCGTCGCGCAGGCCGAGATGGACAATGCACTCGCGGTTTTCTCAGGCGAGGCCTCACCGGCGTATCGCACCACGCCGATTTCCACCGCGACCAGTGGATTGCCGACTGGACTGGATGGCGTCGACGTGTTTGACGACTCCGATCTGGGTGACCTGCGCATGGCGCCGCCCACGCGCGCCACGGCCACGGCAACACCGCCGGCATCACCGGTGTCAGGCTCCCCGACTCGCCACCCGGCCGACGCCGGGCGCGACGGGTTCGATGACCTGGCGTTTCTCCGGTCGGTCGTCGATCCGACGGCCGGGGCGGGGGTTCGCGGACCGGCTTCAGGCGAGCAGCAGAAGACGCTGCGCTGCACGGAGTGCGGGACAATGAACTTCCCGACGGAGTGGTACTGCGAACGCTGCGGCGGCGAGCTGGCTGCGTTCTGACCAGTTCGTGCCGGAAAACAAAAGGGGCCGGAATCTGCGAAGATTCCGGCCCCTTTGTTGTGTCGCCGCTCGCGGCGAACAGCTGACTGCCAGCGCGATTACGCTTTGGCGGCGGTCTGCTTGGCCAGACGGCTCTTCTGACGAGCCGCGGTATTGCGATGAATGAGCCCCTTGCGAGCTGCGCGATCAAGCAGAGAAACGGCCGCGAGCTGCTCGGTCGCACTGCCGCCGCTCTTTGCCTTCTTCACCGCCGTACGGAGCGCCGAACGCTGCGCACGATTACGCACTGCAGCCGCGCGCGACTTCCGCAGGTCTTTCTTTGCGGACTGGATATTCGGCACAGAAACCTCTGGTACAGGACTTGATGTTTGAAGCGGCGCGGCGCGAGATGGCGCGACACTTGGCCCATCGCGAAGGATGAACCTTACGCGCGGTGATGAGAGACCGGTAAAAGTATCGGACTACAGCACTTGCGTCAAGCGGCTCCTCGTGCGGCAGACACGGCACTCCAGCGACCGCCAGGGGTAGACCTGTCGACCGGTTTCTCGCTTTGACACTCGATGGCGCACGGGCTAGGTTGCCACGCAGTCTTGCTTGGAATCACCAGTCGATTCCCGTCGCGCTCCTGTTGCCGCCCCGTCGCCCAAGCCGAGTTTGGATAAGGTACAGACCTTCGTATTGTTGGCGCCCGTCCTCTTGTTTGCGATGGTCGCTCACGAGTACGCCCACGGGTATGCCGCCTTCAAGCAGGGTGACACGACCGCCTATCAGTTGGGACGGCTCACGTGGAACCCCATCAAGCACATCGACCCGTTCATGACGGTGTTGCTGCCCACCATGCTGTATTTTCTTGGTGGGGTCGTGTTTGGCGGCGCCAAGCCGGTGCCAGTCAATCCACGCAACTATCGGCACTATAAGCGTGGCGATATCATCGTGTCTCTGGCCGGCGTGGCGACGAATATCGTCATCGCGATCGTCAGCGTACCGCTGGTCGTGCTGGTGGGTATGCTGGGGGCTGCGATCCCCGGTCTGGTTCGGCCGCTGGCCGTGCTGCAAATCATGCTGATTCAGGGCATCTTCATCAACCTGATTCTCGCGGCGTTTAATCTCATGCCGATCCCTCCCCTCGACGGATCGCATGTGTTCAAGTACCTCCTCCCGCCCAGTTGGGCCATCGCCTATCAGCGTCTGGCCAGCGTGGGGCTGTTGCTGCTGTTTGCCGTGCTGTCCTTTGGACGGCCGCTGGTGAACTTCTGGCTCGCGCCTGCCTACTTCCTGCAGGCGTTCGCCGATCGGCTGTACGACGTCTACCTGCTGCCCAACCCATTCGGCCCGTGATCGCACCTTCCTTCCGCGTCAACGACAGCGACAACTCGGCGTTTGTGGTCGAGCTCAGTCATTTCACGGGGCCGCTCGATCTGCTGCTCGGGCTCATCCGCGACGAGCAGGTGGATATCTACGATATCCCGATTGCGCGCATCGCCGAGCAGTTCCTGGCGCGTATCAGTACGCTCGCCTTGGACGAAGCGGCCGATTATCTCGAAATGGCCGCCCGACTGCTCCGCATCAAAGCGCAGATGTTGTTGCCGCGCGCGGATGGCGAGGAGTCGTGGGAAGATCCGCGCGCCGAACTGGTGCGGCGACTGCTCGAGTATCAGCAGATGCGCGAGGTGGTCGATCTGCTGGAGCACCGGGGAGAAGAACGTCGACATCAGTTCAGTCGGCGCTGGGTGCCACAGGCGGCCGACATCATGCCGATCTCGGCGCCGCTGGCATTGACCCTGAACGATCTGCTTGCGGCCGTCGACCGCGTATTGCGCACGGCCAAGGAGCCGGTGCTGCATGACGTCGTGCCACGATCGCTCGACGTGGCCGGTGCGATGTCCACGATCCGGATCGTGTTGTCCATGCGCCGGGACGCGCGATGGTCCGACATGATCGGGCGTGACGCGGAGCCGTGGCAGATCTTGTCGGTGTTGCTGGCGTTGTTGGAGATGGCGAAGTTGGGCGAGTTGCGAATCGCGCAGTCGCGTCCGTTTGGTTCTGTGGAGATCTGTCGTGACGCCGTTAGCGAAGCTGCTTGAAGCTGCCCTGTTTGCCGCACCGCGCCCGCTCGCGCTCGAGGCGCTTGCCACCCTCGACCCCGAGTCGAGTCCGGCGGCGGTTGCGTCCGCGCTCGACGAACTGCGCGAGCACTACGACGTGGACGGTCACGGCGTCGAGCTCGTCGAGCAGGGCGGCGGCTGGCAGATTCTGACCCGAGTCGAATACGCCGAAGCCATCGAGCGCGCGCAGGTGGCGGTCCGCCCGCAGCGACTGTCGGCGGCGTCGCTCGAAACACTGGCCATCATTGCGTATCGGCAGCCCATCGGGCGCGCCGAGATCGAGGAAATTCGCGGCGTCGCCGTGGGCAGCGTGCTCAAGTCGCTGCACGAGCGCGGGTTGATCGATATCGTGGGCCGCAGTGAAGGCATCGGGCGACCCTTGCTGTACGGCACCACGTCACAGTTCCTGGAGCAGTTCGCCTTGCGCCACCTCGAAGAGTTGCCGCGGGCCGATGAGTTGGCCATTGCGCTCCGCGGTGCCGGCAGCGCCGTTGTGGCGGAGTGACGCGGCCCGGACGGCGCCCGCCAAGGCGAGAGCAGGGGACAGACAAGCCCGCAGCACCGGGGCGCCCAAGTCGCGCCAAGGGTGACGCACGCCCGGTCGGTGACCGACCGTCGCGTGGCGCGCCGAAGAGTGGTGCGGCGAAGAGTGGCGCGGCGAAGAGTGGCGCGCCGTCGCGAGGCGCCCCGACGCGCGGCGCCTCGTCAGAGGCGGCGAAGGGGCCGCGCGGCGCAAAGCGGCCGGGGACGGCTCGATCCGGACGTCCCACGCGCGATGTCGGACCACCAGGTTCCGGCGGCAAAGGCGGCAGCATTGCGGCGGCCGACGAAGGACCGATGCGCATTCAGCGCGCACTCGCACGTGCGGGACTGGCGTCCCGTCGCGAAGCCGACAAGGCGGTCGCCGACGGTCGCGTCCAGGTAAACGGTCAGGCGGCGGTCATTGGCCAGCTCGTTGATCCGGCCAGCGACCGCGTCACGCTCGACGGAAAACCGGTCGCCCTGCACGTCACCGCGCACCAGTGGATCGTGCTGCACAAACCGGCGCGGGTCATGACCACACGCAAAGACCCGCAGG
Organism: Gemmatimonadaceae bacterium; assembly: GCA_017991005.1. Classification (GTDB taxonomy): domain Bacteria; phylum Gemmatimonadota; class Gemmatimonadetes; order Gemmatimonadales; family Gemmatimonadaceae; genus Gemmatimonas. The sequence goes on from JAGNMU010000035.1 coordinate 6,440, forward strand.
GTCGACCGACCGTGTTCGACTTGGTCAAAGACGTGGCGGGACTCGTCTACGTCGGCCGACTCGACTTCATGACCGAAGGCGTGCTCCTGCTGACCACCGACGGTCGCGCGGCGCATGCACTGACGCATCCCAGCAACGAAGTCGAACGCACCTACATTGCCACTGTGCAAGGCGATGCGGTCGGCGCCGCACGCGAAGCGCGCCGCGGCGTGCAGCTCGACGATGGGCTTGTGGTGCCGCGAGAGGTGGTGGCCACTCCGCTCGGATCGCGACGATGGGCCTTCGAGATCACCATCACCGAGGGCCGGACGCACGAGGTGCGGCGCATTTGTGAGGTGCTCGGTCTCGAAGTCGAACGGCTCGTGCGGACCCGATTTGGCCCGGTGCGCCTGGGCGAACTGGCCGTCGGTGAAACGCGTGCGCTCACCAGTACCGAGCGGTCCGTCCTCGATGCGCTCCTCCCGGCGCGCTGACCAGGTACGCGGCGCCGTTGGGAGCTTCCCGCCGCCGCGCGGGTATGTTCGCGGCGGCAGCGGGCGCGCGGCAGACTACGATAGGCTTCGACCAACCGGACGCGCTCGGCGACCGGACTTACCTGCAGACCTGAGGAGCAGCACGTCGTGACCACCAGCGCTGCCGCATCCACCGATGCGGCCCTTGTACAGGGTGTCGTGCGTGAAGTCGCACGTCGCATTGTGGGCCAGGAATACATGGTCGAGCGACTGCTCATCAGCCTGCTCACCGGCGGACATGTGCTGCTCGAAGGCGTGCCCGGACTCGCCAAGACGCTCACCGTGCGCACGTTGGCTGAAACGGTCCGCACGAGTTTTCAGCGCATCCAGTTCACGCCCGACTTGCTGCCGGCCGACGTGGTCGGTACGCAGATCTTTGATCAGCCCAGCGGCGAATTTCGCGTCAAGCATGGACCGATCTTCGCCAACATCATTCTTGCGGACGAAATCAATCGCGCACCGGCCAAAGTGCAGGCGGCGTTGCTCGAGGCGATGCAGGAAAAGCAGGTGACCATCGGTGGGACCACCTACCGGCTGGCCGAGCCATTTCTGGTGCTCGCCACGCAGAATCCCATCGAGCAGGAGGGCACGTACCCACTGCCCGAGGCGCAAGTCGATCGGTTCATGATGAAGCTGCGCGTCGGGTACCCGACCCGCGCCGAAGAGAAGGAGATCCTTCGGCGCATGGCGGGCGGTGACCACGTGGTCATCAATCCGGTTGCCTCGCCCGAAGAGTTGCTCGATGCTCGGCGACGCATCAGCGAGCTGTATATGGACGAACGCATCGTCGACTACATCGTCGAACTGGTGCACGCCACGCGCTATCCCGCCGAAGTGGGTGTGCCGGACCTCAAGCCATTGATCGAGTTCGGTGCCAGCCCGCGCGCCACCATTGCGCTCGGGCAGGCCGCGCGCGCGCACGCCTTCCTGCGTGGACGGGCGTTCGTGACACCGGACGATGTGAAGAGCATCGCGCCTGACGTCCTGCGTCATCGCGTGCTCACCACCTTCGAAGCCGATGCCGAAGGTGTGACCAGCGACGCGATCGTCGCGCGCATCCTCGCGGCTGTCGACGCACCCTGATTTCGCCCCCGTCGTCGTGACCGCGCCTCCGATCTCCCCGGCCACGGCCGTCCCGGCCGATGTGCTGCGCCAGGTGCGGCGCATCGAGGTGCGCACACGTCGGCTCGTCGATTCCGCATTCGCCGGCGAATACCGCTCGCTCTTCAAAGGGCAGGGCATGGAGTTCTCCGAGGTGCGGGAATACCAGCCCGGTGACGAGGTGCGCTCGATCGACTGGAACGTGTCGGCACGCATGGGGCGACCGTTCGTCAAGCGCTACGTCGAGGAGCGCGAGCTGACGATCATGCTGGCGATCGACCTCTCAGGCTCCGCCCGATTTGGCACGCGGGCACGGTTCAAGCACGAACTCGCGATCGAACTCGCCGGCGTGCTGGCGCTCACCGCCGTACGCAACAACGATCGCGTGGGACTGCTGCTCTTCTCCGATCAGGTCGAGCACGCACTCCCGCCGCGCAAGGGACGCAAACACGCGCTGCGTTTGATTCGTGACTTGTTGACCGTCACGCCTCGCTCCAAGGGAACCTCGGTGTCCGCAGCCGTTGATCGGCTGATGCGGCTGCTGCCGCATCGGTCGGTGATTTTTCTCTGCTCGGATTTTCTCAGCGAGGCGTTGGAACGCCCGCTGGCGCGGCTCGCGCAACGCCACGACGTGATCGCCGTGACCCTCGAAGATCCCGCCGAGCGCGTGCTGCCTGATATCGGACCCGCGCGCCTGGAGGATCCGGAAACGGGCGAGCAGCTCGAGATTGACACCTCGCATCCAGCCGTTCGCGCGGCCTTTGCCAAGCGGCTCGCCGACGCCGATGAGGCGCGTCGACGGTTGTTTGGCCGCCTGGGCCTCGACGAGATCGTCGTGCACACCGAACACGGGTACACCGACGCGCTGTTGTCCTTCTTTCGCGCACGCGCGCGGCGCGCGCATGGCGCCGTGCGGACCGGACCACGCGGGTCGATGGGCGATGCGGCGAGCGCGGAAGTGGCCGTGCGTGACCACGCGCCGCCGGCCAGCGGCAAGTCGTCCGCTCCCACGCGGAGCGGCGTGCGCGCCACCTACGTGCGGCCACCAAACGGCGCACGATGAACTCACCGCATCGCTTCGTGGTCGTGGGTCTGGTTGTGGGCCTGCTCGTGGCGTCGACCCTACTGCACGCGCAGTCACGTTCCGTCACACGCGCCGCACCGGACACGGTCTCACGACCCTCACCGATTCGCGCGGGCGCGCTGGTGCGCCCCGAGACGGTCTCGGTGGGCGATCCCTTCGTGTTTGTGGCCAGTGTCGAGGTCCCCGTCGAGGCGACGGTGCAGTGGCCGAGCATCGGGGACACGGCGTCGGCCGTGGCCATGCGGGCGCCAGCCAGAGTCACCAGTGTGATGACCGGGACCACGCGCCGGGAAACGGCAGAGTACCTGCTGTCGGCGTGGGATGTCGGGGTGTTGCCGCTCGGTGTGCCGAACGCCACCGTGCGCACAACCGCCGGCGTGCTCTCGGTGCCGCTCAATGGTGTACGCGTGGTGGTGCGCACGGTCTTGCCCGGCGACACCTCACTGCACGTGCCCAAGCCGCCGCGCGACCTGTTCCCGCGCGTGGTGCCGTGGTGGGAGCGATGGTGGCCGGCGGCTGCCGTCGTCGCGGCCTTGTTGGCACTCTGGTGGATGCGTCGCAAGTGGCGCACGCGCGTCGTCAAGAAAGTCGTGCCGCCGCTCGATGTCTTCGCGCGGGCGCTGCATGACTTCGAACGACTGGACCGGCTCGCGCTCGCCAATGTCGGTGAACGCGGTCGCGCCGTCGCACTTGCTGTCGAGGTCTTGCGCACCTATCTCGCGGTGCGTGCTCCCACGGCGGCCTTGTCCACAACCAGCGGCGAATTGCTGGATGCGCTGCAGCAGGACGATCGTGTTCCGCTCGAACGCCTGGCGGGGCTGCTCACTGAAACCGACGGCATCAAGTTCGCGCGGCGCGATGTCTCGCCCGATCGCGCGCAGGCGCTGACGCACGAAGCGCGCGCCATCGTGGAACACGTCGAAGTCGGTGAACGCGCGCGGCGCAAGGCGGACGACGAAGCGCGGCGCGCAAACGAACACATCGAACGCGAGCGCAAGGCGGCACACGAGGATGACGCGCGGCGGGCATCACGGCGCAAATCGGCCGGTGTGTCGTGAACGACGTCGTGGATCGGCTGCGGGCCATCGACTGGACGGCGTGGCAGGGGGATTCGTTCACGCTCCTTGGCGTGAGCTTTGGCCATCCGCTGGTGCTCCTCTTGCTGCTGTCGTTGCCGCTCTGGTCGTGGTGGCGACGCCGGCACGCGCGCACGCCCGCGACCATCCCGTTCTCGCTGACCGGCATGCTCGCAAAGGGCCCGCGCCCGCGCGTCGCCTGGGTGCGGGTGCTGCCGCTCTTGCGCTCACTCGCGCTTGCGGCGTTCATCGTCGCGGTGGCGCAGCCGCGCTCGGGCGCCCGGGCGACCCGCGTTGCCAGTGAAGGCATCGACATTGCACTGGCCGTCGATATCTCGAGCTCGATGCTCGCCGAGGACTTTCAGCCGCAGAATCGCATCGAAGTGGCGAAGGACAAGGTGAAGCGGTTTGTGCTCGGGCGAACGGCTGATCGCGTCGGCCTGGTGGCCTTCTCCGGTGAGGCGCTCACGCAGGTGCCACTGACCACCGACTATCCGGTCTTGCTGGCGGCGATCGAAAATTTGCAGGTGGGTCAGTTGGAAGATGGCACCGCTATCGGCACCGCCATCGCAACGGCCGCCAACCGTCTGCGCACGGCGCCGGGTCGCTCGCGCGTCATGGTGGTACTCACGGACGGCGAAAACAATCGCGGCGCCATCGATCCGCGAACCGCAGCGCAGGCAGCGGCGGCATTTGGCATCCGGATCTATACCATCGGCGTCGGTAGCGAAGGGATGGCCGCTGTACCGGTCGGGCGGAGTCTCTTCGGCCTCCGCTATGAAAATCGTCCGGTCAAAATCGACGAAGCGTTGCTGACGGAAATCGCCACCGCCACGGGCGGTCGCTACTTCCGTGCGAAAGATGCCGAGGCGCTGCAGCGCATCTACGAGCAGATCGATCAGCTGGAACGGTCCATCGTCGAGCAGCGTGCCTTTGTCCGCTACACCGAGCAATTCCGGTGGCCGCTGATCGTGGGCCTGCTCGCGCTGTTTGCCGAACTGTTGATCCTCGTCCGTCGCGGTGTGCTGCCATGAGAGACCCGCGATGAGCGACCTGCCGCGTATCGTGTTCGACTGGCCGTGGCTGCTCGTGGCCGCGCTGCTGCTGCCCTTGGCGGCGTGGCTGCTGCGCCGACGGTTGGCGCGTCGTCGGTCTGAACGGCTGGCGCGTTTTGCCGATGCCAGCGCGCTGTTACGCTTGTTGCCGTTGAGCGGTACCGGAGCGGGGGCGCGCACTGCGCGGCTGGTGACGGTGTTCACGCTGGCCGGCATTGCGCTCGCCGGACCGCGTTGGGGGGTCGCGCGCGGCCCGACAACCGCGCGCGGGATCGATATGGCCATCGCGTTGGATGCATCGCTCTCGATGACAGCCACCGACGAGCGGCCGTCCCGGCTTGAGCGGATGAAGCAGGAGGTGCGTCGTCTGCGCGCGATGTCGCGCGCCGATCGCGTCGCCCTGATGGCGTTTGCGGGACGCAGCTACATCCTCACGCCGCTCACGACCGACGATGGGGCCATCGAGCTGTTCCTCGACAATCTCGATCCCAGCGTCGTCGGACAGGCCGGCAGTTCCATCGCCCGCGCCATTCGCCAGGGCACGGAACTGCTGCTGGCCAGTGATGGCAGTGCCGACCGCGCACTCGTGATCATGACGGACGGCGAAGTGTTCGAATCGCCGGAAGATGTCGAGACCGCCGCGCGCGAGGCGGGCGAGAAGGGTGTGACGATCGTGACGGTCGGGTTCGGGACGGAACAGGGCAGCACCATTCCCATTCGCGATGGGACTGTGTTGCGGCAGAAGCTCGATGAAGACGGGAAGGTGGTCACCACGCGCTACAACCCGGCGCTGCTCAAGCGCGTCGCGGATGCAGCCGGTGGCACCTTCGTTGCGGCCGATGCGTCGGACAAGGCCTCGCGGGTTCGCGCCGCGCTGCGCGCGCTCCGGACGGCGCGACGCACCGTCGACGCGCGAGAGGATACCGTGCCGCGTTTCTTGTGGGTGCTGGTGCCGGCGCTGCTGCTGCTGATGTACGACACGTGGCTCATGTCGCCACGCGCGCGCCGACCGAACGCCAGCCAGTCGTTGCCACTCGCGCCCCTACTCCTGGTGGTCGTGGCAACGAGTGCGCTCAGCTGCGCGCGCCCGCCGGATCCGGCCGCCCTCTTCGCCGACGGCAACGTCATGGGCGCCATTCGCGGGTATCGGGAGATGGTCACGCGCGGCGATACATCCGCGATGACACGCTACAATCTTGGGACAGCGCTGTTGGGGGCTGACTCGCTGCCGGAAGCAGTCGAGCTGTTGGAGGCCGTCCGGCGAAGCACGGACGGCGAACTCAGGATGCGCGCGCGCTACAACGCGGGGCTCGCGCAGTTGCGGCTCGGACGCATGGCGGAGAATCCCAATGCGAACGATGCGCTCGCGGCGGCGCGGTCCGCATATCGCGCGCTCTTGCTCGATCGCCCCACCGATGACGACGCGAAGTGGAATTTCGAACTGGCCCTGCGTCATCCGCCGCCAAACAGTGGCGGCGGTGGAGGCGGCGGGGGCAACAGCGAGTCGCAGCAGGAGCCACAGCCGGCTCAGTCACAGTCGTCGCTCGACCAGCGTCAGGCGGAGGCCCTGTTGAACAGCGCGGCGCGCGAAGAACGCGACGTGCAGGGTCGCAAGCAGCGCCAGGGCAAAGTGCCGCCGGTCGGGAAGGACTGGTGATCGCGCGTCTGGCTCACACGATCTGGCAGGCGCACCGCGTCGCCGTGGCTCGCGTGGCGATCGCCCGGTGGATGGGCGGCCTGGCCGTCCTCGCGTGTGTCTCGGGCGCGACCGGTGCGCATGCCCAGGGCGCGTCCGCGATTCTCGATCGCGTCGAAGTGAACCCGCGGCGTCCGATCGATTTTCATGCCATCGTGCTCCCCGAGTCGGTATATGTGGGGCAGCAGGCCACCTATCAGGTGGCGGTGCTGCTCAGTCCCGATGCGCGTTCGCGACTGCGGAGAAATCCGGAGTTTCTCCCACCCGAGTTGCGTGGACTGCTCGCTTACGAGCTCGGGACGCCGACGCGTGTGCCACCGCGCACGTTCAACGGCGCGGTATTCGAGGCGCACATTTTTCAGCGGGCTCTTTTTCCGGTCGCCGCCGGCCAACAGGTCGTTCCGGCGCCGCAACTCAGCTATACGCTGCCACAGTCGTCCAGCTACTTCAGCCGCGAAGAGCGATTCGTCGTGCGCGCCGAGAGCGCGTCGTTTGTCGTGCGACCATTGCCACTCGATGGGCGCCCAGAAGACTTCAACGGCGCAGTGGGTGTCTTTACCTCGCTGGTGAAGATCGACACGACATCGGCGCGCGTCGGCGATCCGTTGGTCATGACGCTTCGCGTGCAGGGCACGGGGAATGTCAAATTGCTTCCGCGTCCTGCTGTGGAACTCGATTGGGCATCGGTGGTGCCGGGTTCGGAGCGCATTCAGGTGGACAGCAGCGGTCCGTTGGTGCGAGGGGTCAAGGAATTTGATTGGATCCTCACGCCAGCGCGCGACGGGCGCGTCGCGGTGCCGCCGCTCCGCTACAGTTACTTCGATCCGTATCAGGCGCGTTATGCGCTCGCGATCTCTGCGCCCGTCGAGCTCGGCGTGCGTCGCGGAAGCCTCGCGGCCACCGAAGAAGGTGAAGGCGGCGTGCTCCTGCCGCTGCGCACCGGCGCGCCTTCAGCATCTGAACCTCCGGTATGGAACGGTCGCGGTGTGCCACCCAACGCGGTGTTGGTCTGGCTGGCGTTGCTGGCCCTGCTGCCGGTGACAATTCTCTGGCTGACCGCGCCGCGAGCCGCCCCACGCGCCGACGTGGGCACGGGACGCGAGGTGGCGACGACGGCCGAACGGGAAGCGATGGGACGGGCGCACGAAAGTGCCGTTCGCACGATCGCGCGTACGGCGCGTCGTGAATTTCTGGAATCCATTGCGTCGCGTTTCGCACTGCCCACGCAAGCACTCGTGTCGCGCACCCACCTTGCGCGAGTCTTGCGGCGCAGCGGGGTGACGCGCCAGACAACCCGCGAGACACTCGCCCTGCTCGACACGTTGGATGAATTGTCCTTCGCGCTTGAACACACGGCGACAGACACGGCGACAGACACGGCGACAGACACGGCGACAGACACGGCGACATCCGCCGACCGCGCGTCGCGACAAGTGCCGGACGTGATGCGTCGGATCGATCAGGAGGCGGTCCCGCGTGGGCGCACCGTGGGTCGCGGCATCGTGGCGTTGCTGGCGCTGGCGTGCGGACTGCAACTGACGGCGCCGACGCCGCTGCGCGCGCAGACGCCAGCGGCGGAATCACCAGCAGCGGAATCGCCAGCGGCGGAATCGCCAGCAGCGGCGCAACCCGCACGCCCCGTTGCGGCCAGCGAACGAGTGGCGGCCAACGAGGCGTACGCGCGTCGTGCGTTCATCGAGGCGGCGCAGCGATTTGCCGGATTGGTGGCACGGTCACCGCACGACGCGGATCTGTTGGCCAACTGGGGAACGGCCGCCTGGGCGGCGGGTGATACCGTTCAGGCGGTCATCGCGTGGCAGCGTGCGGCCCGACTCCAGCCGCTCGCCGCTGACCTGCAGGAACGCCTCGGATTGTTGCCGTCGGGTGCGCGCGGTGGCGTCGCCGATGTGCCGATGATCCCCGTGCCGCTGTTGGTGCGCGTGGCCCTGGTGTGCTGGCTGCTTGGCTGGTCGCTCGTCGGCGTCCGACGGTGGCAGGCGCGCCGGAGCACGCCGTTCGCACGCGCGGCGCGCGCCACGTGGATCGGTGGCGTCGCCACCCTCACGGTGACGGTGGCGGTGGTCGCGGCCGTGGGCGCGTGGTGGGGCGCGCGGATGCTCGACGCATCGCAGTTGGCGGTCGTCACGCGACCCGAGACACTGCGTATTGCCCCAGGCGTCGACGCCGACGCCATGGGCGGCGTGGCGACCGGCGACGTCGTGCGAATCGAAGAGTCGCGGGATATCTGGCGACGCGTGGTGCATGCCGATGGTCGGAAAGGATGGCTGCCCGGTCCGCGTCTCGTGCGCCTCACCGCAGACTCGCTTGATGACGCGAGTCAGCGAAACGGCACTGCGTCGCCGGTGTCGTACCGGCGCGCGACTGACCGCACGCGTCCACCCGCGGACCTCGCGGCACTGCCCACGGCGACGCAGCAACAGTAGCCTTCGACATGTCGCGAATCGCCATTCTGCCGAGCGCCGTTGCTGACCAGATCGCCGCGGGCGAAGTGGTCGAACGGCCCTCGTCGGTCGTCAAGGAACTTGTCGAGAACGCGCTCGATGCGGGTGCCACCACGATCACCATCACCGTCGAAGATGGCGGAAAGGCGCTGGTGCGCATCGCGGATGATGGAGTCGGCATGGACCGCAGCGACGCCACGCTGTCGCTGTCGCGGCATGCGACATCCAAGATCACGTCGGCGGAGCAGTTGGTGGGTGTGCGCAGTTATGGGTTTCGGGGGGAAGCGCTACCGGCCATCGCCTCGGTGTCCGAGCTGGAGATCGAGACCGCCACGGAAGACGGTGCGGGCACGCTGGTGCGAGCGGCGGGCGGGGCCGTGATCGAAACTCGAGATGCGGCGAGACGGCGGGGCACGACGGTGACGATGTCGCGCCTGTTCTACAATACGCCGGCGAGGCAGAAGTTCTTGCGCTCTGCGCGTTCCGAATGGCGCAGCATCCTGGACACCATGCACGCCATCGCCGCATTGCGATGCGACGTGCACTTCACCGTGCGGCACGACGGACGCGTGGCGCTCGATCTGTCCGCGACCGACGGACTGCGCGCCCGACTCGCTGCACTCTGGGGACATCGGGAAATCGAACGATTCCTGTCGGTCGACGATGTCACCGGTCCCGTTCACGTGACGGGACTCGTCGAGCGACCTGCGGACGTGGGGACGGGCACGCGGCGCACGTTGTTGATGATCAACGGACGCGTCATTCGCGATCACGGATTCATTCGAGCGGCCGAAGCCGCCTATCGTTCGACACTGCCTGCCGGTGTCCGCCCGTCGCTCGTGCTCCGTCTGCACGTCCCATCGGATGGCGTGGACGTCAACGTGCATCCCGCGAAGGCAGAAGTCCGACTGCGCGATCGCTGGCCGGTTGAGCGCGCCGTCGAGCAGGCCGTGCGACGGGCCCTCGGCGTGATGGATGCGAGTGCCGGAATCGGGTGGCGCACGTGGACGCCTGCGGCGACGCCCGATTGGCGCCGCGATGTGCACACGCTCGAACCGGATGCGCTGAGACCGCGTCCCACCTTCGAGGGACTGTTCGGCGCGACCGCCGACGCGGTCGACGACGAGCAACACGCGTGGTCGGCAGGTGAGGCGCGCGACGCGTCGTCGTCGGCATCGGTCGGCGCCGCACCTGTCGACGACGAGTCGGCTGCCGACGCGACACCGGTGCTGTCGGTGCCGCCGCTGATGCAGCTGCGGCGAACCTACCTGCTGTTTGAACACGAGGACGGCGTGGTGCTGATCGATCAGCATTCCGCGCACGAACGGGTGTTGTATGAGCAGTTCATGGGCACGCTCGAGCGCGGAGAATCGCCGTCGCAACGCCTGCTGTTCCCGCTGACATTACACTTGGGACCGGAAGAGTCCGAGGCGTTCGAATCGAACCGCTCGGCGTTCGAACGGCTGGGCTTCGAGATGGAGCCGTTCGGCGGACACTCGTTGCTGGTACAGGCGGTTCCGATGCCGCATCCACGATTCGATGCCGAGCGGTGTCTGCGCGAGACCCTCGCGGCGCTCACTGGCGATCGCGCGGCCGGTGATGCCAAACGTCATGAGCGGCTTGCCGCGACCTTCGCATGCAAAGCGGCGATCAAGGCGGGTGATGCACTCTCGCCGGGTGAGATGCGGGCGCTGTACATCGCCTTGGCCAATACCCGCCTGCCGGCGCACGACGTGCATGGCCGGTCGACGATCGTCCGCCTCGCCTGGGATGAGCTCGATCGCCGCTTCGGCCGGAAATGAGTCAGCCGCTCGTCGTGCAACGCGCGCTACATGTGGTCATCGGGCCAACAGCAGCGGGGAAGTCCGCGGTGGCCATGGCACTCGCCGAACACTTCAACCTCGCCATCGTCAGCGCCGACTCCCGCCAGCTGTATCGCGGCTTCGATATCGGCACGGCAAAACCGACGGCGGCGGACCGCGCGCGCGTTCGGCACTTCGGCATCGACGTGCTCGAACCCATGTCTCGCTATTCGGCACACCAGTGGGCGACGGACGCGGCGTCCTGGATGGAAACGGCGCGGGCGGATGGGCGTGAACCGCTGGTTGTGGGTGGGACCGGTTTCTACATTCGCGCGCTCTCCGAGCCGTTGAGCGATGCGCCAGCGCTGGACACAACGCGACGCGACGCGCTCGGCCGACATCTCGCGACGCTCGATGCCGACACGCTGGCGGGTTGGTGTGCACGACTCGATCCAGCTCGTTCGACGCTTGGCCGCACCCAACAGCTGCGGGCGGTGGAGACCGCGCTCTTGAGCGGTGTTCCTCTCAGTACGTGGCA
>JAGNMU010000370.1 GCA_017991005.1 Gemmatimonadaceae bacterium
AGACGCAGAGGCGCGGAGGCCTGCTTCGGCACGCACGAAACCAATTCGTTTCTTTCCTATTGTTTCTGGGACTAGCAGAAGCCTCGTCGAAGCGGGCCTCCGCGTCTCCGCGCCTCTGCGGCAATCCGTCGTAACTGCCAACGGCTCCACCACCGACACGTCGCCTCTATTAACTATCGATTAAGAATCAGAAGTCGCGACGAAAGTCACGGACACCAATGGAACACCGGAACTTTTCCGGAATACAGATGAGGTTACCAACCATTCGTTGGTGAGATGTGTCCAGCAATGCGCAGGGCCAGCGGTTCGACGAAGATCCCCTTCCGCCCGAGTTCCACCTATGTCCCGATTGTCACGCAGCCGCTGGCTGCAGATCGTGGCGGCCGTCTTTGTGATCGGCACGCCCTCCGTCTGGTATCTGGCACGGGCCGAGTCGCCCGACAACGCCCGACTCGAAGCGCCGGTCCAGCGCGGTGATTTCAGTGTCGTCGTGACCACCAGCGGCGAACTGCGCGCGCCCAAGTTCGTGACCATTACGGGCCCGCAAAACATGCAGCAGGCCGAGATCTGGAATGGCGTCAAGATCCAGTCGATTGTCGCCGAGGGCACGCAGGTGAAAGAGGGCGACGTCGTCGCTGAACTCGATCGTTCGCCCGTCGCCTCAAAACTTTCCGAAGTTGGACTCGCGGTTACCAAGGCGCAGGCACAGTACGAACAGGCGTCGCTCGACTCGACGCTGAACCTCTCCAAGGCGCGCGAAGAGATGCACACGGCGATGCTGAGTCTCGAAGAGAAGAGTCTCGCCAAGGAACAGGCCAAGTTCGAAGCGCCCAGTATCCGTCGTCAGGCGGAAATCGACTACGAAAAGGCCTTTCGTGTGCTCAAGCAGGATTCGGCCGACTACAAAACAAAAGTCGAGCAGGCCAAGGCGAAAATGCGTGAGGTCGGCGCCGATCTCGAACGCCAGCAGAACAAACTCGGCGTGGTCAAAGAAGTCATGGATCTCTTCACCATCAAAGCGCCCGCACCCGGCCTCGTCATCTATATAAAGGACTGGCAGGGAAAAAAACGCGGTGTCGGAGGTCAGGTGAGTCCCTGGGAACCGGCCGTCGCCACACTGCCCGACCTGTCGGCGATGGAATCGGTCACGTTCGTCAATGAAATCGACGTGCGCAAACTCTCAGTCGGACAACCGGTCTCCATCACGCTCGACGCCGACCCAAACAAGAAGCTGACCGGCACCGTCTCCGCCGTCGCCAACGTCGGTGAACAGCGTCCCAACTCCGACGCCAAGGTGTTCGAAGTCAAGGTGAACGTCGAAAAGCCCGACACCACGCTGCGCCCGGGCATGACCACCGGCAACGCCATCGAGACGTACACCATCAAGAATGTCCTGCATATTCCACTCGAAGCGGTGGCCAGCGACAGTGGCATTACCTACGTGTACAAGCGCACCGGGACTGGCGTCACTCGGCAACAGGTGGAGACCGGCGCAATGAACGATGACGAGATCGTCATCACACGCGGACTGAGCGAAAACGATCGCGTGTTGCTTTCACCGCCAGCCGACAAAACCAAACTCGGGTTTGAGCGACTCTCCGGCGGCTCGGCCACCACAACAGCCGGCGATTCCAACAAAGGCCAACAACGCGTTCCCGTCGTCCCGACAAAACCGGATAGCGCGAAAAAGCCGTGAGTATCCGGGCGCAGATCGTTGAGCACGGGGCGTTTGCCATGCGCACCGCGCTCGAAGCTGTCGGCCACAACAAAGTGCGCGCGGCACTCACGTCACTGGGCATTCTCTTTGGCGTCGCATCGGTGATTGCGATGCTGGCCATCGGCAAAGGCGCCGAACAGGAGATCCTGTCGCAGATGCGCCTGCTTGGCACCAACAACATCGTCATCACACCGGTCGAAGAGCAGAAGGAAGGCGAGGTCCAGGATCAGAAGGCGGCCACACCTCGAAAGTTCACACCGGGACTCCGCTACGCCGACGCGCAGGCCATCGCCGCGACGATTCCCAATGTGGATGCGTCTACCGGCGAAATCGTGCTCAACACAATGATCACGCGCGAAGGCCGGCACCGGTCGGCCAAACTGGTTGGCGTCGATTCGAGCTACTTCCGCATCATGAACCTCGGCCTCGATGCGGGCGCGCCCTTCACCTTCGACCAGGTGCGCAACGGACTGCCGGTGGCCGTCATCGGCGCCGGCGTCAAAGCGCGGTTCTTCACCCGCGACGATCCACTCGGCCAGACCATCAAGGTGGGCCAGAACTGGCTCACCGTGGTGGGCGTACTAGCCGACCGACCCGTCAGTGGGCAGAACGCACAGCGCCTGGGGATTCGTGACGCCAATCTCGATGTCTACATCCCCGCTCCCACCATGCTCCTGCGCTATCGCAATCGCGCGCTGGTGACGCAGCAGGAAATCGAAGCGGCCTCCAAGCAGACGGTGACCGTGGCCAGCGAACAGCCGGAAGAAGACCCCGACGTGCGCGCCGAGAAGCGCAACATGAATCAGCTCGACCGCATCATTGTGCGTGTGGATGACGCGCAGTACGTGCCTGGTGTGGCCGACGTCCTCCAGCGCATGCTCGCGCGGCGTCACAACACGGTAGTCGACTTCGAAGTGACCGTACCCGAACTGCTGCTCAAACAGGAGCAGCGTACGCGCACCATTTTCAACTTCGTGCTGGGCGCCATTGCGTCCATCTCACTCATCGTGGGCGGCATCGGCATCATGAACATCATGCTCGCCTCCATTCTCGAGCGAATCCGCGAGATCGGTGTTCGGCGCGCCATGGGCGCCACACAACGCGACATCCTCTATCAGTTTCTCGCGGAAGCCGTGCTCATCTCCATGGCCGGCGGAGTGGCCGGCATTCTGCTGGGGTGCGCGTTCAGCATCGCCATTGAACGCATTGCCGGTATCACGTCGATTGTTTCGCCCATGAGCGTCATGGTGGCATTCGGCGTCTCGTGCACCGTCGGACTCGCCTTCGGGATCGTGCCCGCGCACCGCGCGGCCCGGCAGGATCCCATCACCTGCCTGCGTTATGAGTAATCGCATGCGAACTCTGTGCATCGCCGCTGCAGCGGCACTCGTATGCGCACCCGGACTCCGCGCACAAACCGCACTCTCGCTACAGGACGCCATCGCCAAGGCGCAGGAGCAGGGAGCGCAGGCACGCGCTGCGGTGGGCGCCCGCGATGCGGCACGTGCGCGCGACCGCGCGTTCGACACGCAGTACTATCCGTTGCTGTCGGTGGGTGGCACCGCGCCGTCGTACACGCGCTCCATCACACCCGTCATCCAGCCTGACGGCTCCACACTGTATCGTCCGCTCGAACAAACCACGTCGGGGCTCAATGCCATCATCACGCAGCGGGTGCCGTTCACCAATACCTCGCTGTCGTTTACATCGGGACTGAGCCGTGTGCAGGTGAGCGGCGTGAACGGATTGCAGCGCTGGTCATCCACGCCGTTTCAGGTGGGCATCAACCAGCCGCTGTTCCGCGCCAACAGCCAACGATGGGATCGGGCGCAGCAGGAGCTTCGGTACACATCGGCCGAACGCCGCTATCTCGAGGCGCGCGAAGATGTCGCGCTGTCGGCCACCGCCGCGTACTTCGATCTCTACAGCGCCACGGCCACATTGGCCAACGCCACCACCAACGCGGCCACCAATGACACGCTGTACACACTCAACAAGGGGCGCTTTGAAGTCGGCAAGATCGGTGAGAACGATCTGCTGCAGAGTGAACTCGCGCTGCTGCGGGCACGCGGGTCGCTCGACGACGCGCGGTTGCTGTACGAACGCACACTCTCCCAGTTCCGCATCGTGCTGGGCTTGCCCGCCAACGCACCCGTAAGCATCGCGCCACCCGGCACACTGCCTGTGGTCGACGCCGATACGTTGCTGGCCATGTCGCAGGCCCGTCGCAACAGCTCGCTCATGAGCGACGCCGAACTCAGCGAAGTCGCCGCCGACCGCGCCGTGAGTGAAGCGCGGTGGAACGGCGGCGCCGGTGGCAACCTCCAGGCCAGCTACGGCTACAACGCCACCGCGCCCACGTCGTCGGAGGTGTACAAAGATCTGCTGAATGCGCAGCAGCTCTCGCTGTCGGTGCAAATCCCAGTGTGGCAGTGGGGCGCGAGGTCGGCCAATGTGAGCGCCGCCAAAGCCGAGAAGTTCGCTGCCCAGACCACCGCGCAGAACACGCGCGCACAGATTGAACACAATGCCCGTTTCGCCGCACTGCAACTCACGCAAGCCGGCCGTGCACTCACTATTGCTGCCAAGGCCGACACCGTCGCCGCCAAGCGCTTCGAAGTGGCCTACAACCGCTACGTGATCGGCCGCATCTCCATCGACAATCTGTACCTCGCGCAAAACGAGAAAGACCAGGCGCTCGCGCAATACGTGCAGTCACTGCGCAGCTATTGGACCGCGTTCTACCAGCTGCGCAAGACGACGTTGTACGACTTCGAGAAGCGCGAGTCGCTCAGGTAGCCCTTCGCGCCAATCCCGCAGCGGCCGCGGGGGCGAGTGTCCCCCGCAGCCGCCTCTCGACCGAGTGCCGGCGCCGCGCGCACGCGCGGGCCGAGCGCGAGGGAGAGCAAGCGGCGAAGGGGGGCACTCGCCCCCGCGGTCGCCCTCGCCAACGCCCGCACCAGCGCCCGCACCAACGCCCGCACCAACACGT
>JAGNMU010000371.1 GCA_017991005.1 Gemmatimonadaceae bacterium
TCCGCCGCCGGGGCGTGCACCGTATATCGCCGCGATCACCATGAAGAGTGGCAGCAACATCGCGGTCTTGGCGGTCGTGGCCGACACAAACGCCGACAACACCAGATTCAGCACGAGAAACACGAGAAACACCAGCGCGGCCGAGTGGCCGAAACGCACGATGAGCCAAAGCGCCGCGCGTTTGGCGAGCCCGGTGGCGACGAGCATGCTGGCGAGTACAAACGACATGATGTTGAGCCACATCACCGGGTGTCCCAGCTGCGCGTAGGCCTTCTGCTCGGTGAGCACGCCGGTCAGCACCAGCGAGATCAGGAGGATCAGGCTGGTGAGGTAGTTCGGCAGGGCGGCGGTGGCCCACAACACCATCGACGCGACAAAGATGGCCAGCATATAGCCGCCGTTGCGGCTGAACAGCTCCGCGCCCTTGGCGGTCAACTCCTTCCTGGCCGCATCCGACGACAGTGCGGACGCGTCAATGTCCTGCAGGAAGGGCAGCTTGACGACGAAGGCGAACAGCACGAAGAGCAGCAGGGCGATCGGCAGTCCTGCTCTCGCCAGATTCCGTTCGAACGGCCCGCGCTCCCGCACGGGGAGCTGCTCAATCCGGTACTGCCGCATGTCCAGCGGATCGGCTTGGCCCAACGCAGCGGTCGGTACAGGCGTCACCGCGTCGGTCATCACGATACCTCGGGCCAGCCCGTGTACGGATGTTTCATCAGCATGGAGTTGTAGTACCGCGCGTCGCCCGTCACCTCGCTCCCAAGCCAGGCGGGCCGATCGATCACGTCGTCTTCAGATGCCAACTCCACCTCGGCGACGATGAGTCCTTCGTTCTCGCCGTGAAACGCATCGACTTCAAACGTGTGCGCGCCGACCGGAACGAGGTATCGGACTTTGTCGATGACGCCCGGTTCACAGATCGCCAACAGCTGTTCGGCTTCCTCCAGCGGGATCTCGCGCTCCCACTCGTAGCGTGATGCCCCGGAGAGATTGCCGATCCCCTTGATGGTCAGGAATCCCTGCGTCCCCCTGATCCGCACGCGCACCGTGCGCTCAGGTACCGATGACAGGTACCCCTGCACGATGCGCGTCTGTTTGCTGGCATGGTCCACAAACGGGCCGGTCACCAGAAACTTGCGTTCGATCTCCTGCGCCATGCGACAGCTCCTCGCTCAACGGTTGACGAACGGATCCCGCAGATCTCTTACTGTTTCACGCCTTCCACGAGGATATTGTCGAACCGGTTGTTCCCCGACGCGCCCGCCGCCAAGTCGCCGATAAACAGGATGCGGAACTTCAGATTCGGGTTGTTGTTCACCGCCGTGATGGCGGAGAGGTCGATCGTCTTGAGCGCGTAGTCGAGCTCGATGTTGTACGCTGACCCCACGAGCGTCCACGTCGTTCCGCCGTTGGCGGAGTAGTAGAACTCCTCCTGTGCCGCGCCGCTCGACGAACGCATCACGGCAAACGACACGACCAGCTTTTCGTAGCCCGTGGACGCTGCTGCGATGATCAACTCACGCGTATTGGCCGGGTTGCGCGGCCGGAGGCCGAGTCCCGCCGGTGCCGCTTGCAGCGCGTTGACCGTGCTGCCGGGATCGACGTTGTCCATGTACCCAAGCCCCGTCCCCGGATACGTGATCACGGCCCCCGTCAGTTTGCTCAGGTCCGCATTCACCGACGTCAGCGTCCCCGCCGGCAACGCGTTGAAGTGCCAGTAGTGGATGTACTCTGACACTTTCGGCGGCGGTGGCGGCGCAGCGACGTCCTCAACGCAGGCCGTGGCGGCTATCGCAAGGATACCGATCAGGAGCGGAATGAGAGAGCGTTTCATGTTCGCCTCGTTGTGAACCTGCATGTGCGCGCGCATCAGAAGGACACCTGAACGCGGAGTCCCAGCACCTTGAAATCCTCGCCGCCTTTGCCGGTGGGCGCCGCGACCAGCAGCGGGTCCTTCGTCAGCACACCTTTCGCGTCGCGACCGACATACAGTTTGCCACGGCCGTTGGCATAGCGGTCGTTGTTCACCAGCGACCAGTTCAGCATGAAGCGCACGTTGCGGCTCGGGAACATGTTGAAGCCGACCGTAAAGGCCTCGCCGGCTCCACCCATGATGCCAGCGTCCTTGCTGTTCATGTCGAGATACTCGTAACGGAGCGCCAGCTCGGCGTCACCCCACGAGCGGCCAAGGTTCGACTCGGTGAACTCCGCATCCGCCGTGTTGTAGTTGTAGCTGCCGCCGAACAGCATGGCAGACGCGGTCACGAACGCACCGCTGAACGACGCTCTCGGCGAGCCATTCTTCCGACTCACGTCGGCCGCGGTGCCTTCCGCGTACACCTTGAGTCCGTTGTGGAAGACGCCGAGCTCGGCGCCTTTCACGAATTCATGACTGACATTCGTGATGTAGTCGGTATCGATGTATTTCTTCTTGTTGGTCTTGGTGACCACGCGCGTGTTGAACCGCATGGCACCCGCGACATCGTCCGATGTGGGCGTGCGGCGCGACGCGGCGAGGGCGATGTGAATGCCCTGGTGGCGCCGGTTGACCAGCGGCAGGTAGACCACCTTGCCGGTCAACGCGAAGCCTTCATCGACGCCGCGATCCTTGTTGTTGTCCTTTGTGGCCAGGGTGACTTCATCGTCACCAACATCCTGAAAGTGCACGCCGCCGGCGACGAGCAACTGGGCCGGACGCCAGCGCACTTCGGTCCCAACCCGGCGCGACGGTGCCAATGCGTTGGTGACCATGGGGCGCTCGAGGAACGTGTTGTAGCGGCTCGAGGTCGTCTGCTCGGTCGAGAAGGTCTCCTTGAAGTTGCCCCACCGGATGTCGAGCGTTTGCCGCACCGCCATGTCGAGGCTCTGGTTCGGCGTCCACATCAGGTAGGCATCCTCGAGATTGGCATGGGAGTCACCAAAGTCCATGTCCACCTCTGCATACCAATTGCGCCGAAACTGCGACTTCATGGCCATGCGGGCGCGGCGGATCTCGGTGCCGCTTCCGGTGGCGTTGAATTTGTCGCCGTAGATCAGCGTGCCGTCGACATTGACGCGCATATCGAACCAGAACCGATAGTTCAGATCAGGGCTTTCGAAGACCAGAATGCCGTCCCGATCCTCGCCGACGAGCGGCCGGCGATCGACGCGCACCTGATACTGGTTCACACGCACTCTCGTGATGAGCACCACATCGACGATCGTTTGACCGCTGATTTCACGCTCCAGACGGTCGTAGTCGGGATGCGTGAAGTCGAGGATTTCGGCGGAGCCTGCTGGCACGTCGATGCGATACTGCCCGGCGCCGTCTGTGGTAACCAGCTGCAGGGCACCGCGCAGGCGGACGTTGACGCCCGAGACCGGTTGGCCCGTCGTGTTCGCGCGTACAGTCCCCGTCACCGTTCGCGTCTGCGCGCCGACTGATCCTGCGACGAACAGGAGGAGCAGTGCGCCCCGAATGGCATGAAGTATTCGCATGGTGAGTTCCGGTTATTGGTCACAACAGAGCTGCGCATTAAGGAATGCCGAGCCAATTCGACCGGCTTGTCAGGAAAGTCCGCATCTTTTGTAGGTCAATTGCCACACTGCGGTGCCGATTTCGGACGCGCCGTTGTTCCTGCACCGCCGCGTCAGAAGAGGCGCCGCGTCCGATAGAAGGTGAAGAACAATGCCGCAGCACTGAGGATGATGAAATCCGCGCCAAAGACCGTCCAGCTGAGCTTCGTGGCGGTGACACGTTTGCTGAGTGTCAGGATCGACAGCGTGCACACGAGCAGCGCGTACGCCGGAACCAGCTGGTCGGAGGCATACCAGGTGACGCCGCGACGCGCGTAGCTGATCCAGCGCGGAACCCAGTAGCTCAGAACCAATGTCGCCATGGCGAGATTGATGAGCGGCAGCAAATTCCACGTACTGCGCCGCCACAACACCAGAACCGCCACATGCGCCGCCACGGCGCTCCAGACCAGGATCGTCACCATCGTGTTGCTCATTGCTGCCGCTCCGGAATCGTCCGTGTCGCTGTCGTGCCTGTCGGTGGTGCGGGAAGCTATGCCTCGCCGCACCGGCCTGCTGACCCTCGTCGCTTTCGGTGCGATCGTGCTGACGGGGTGCGTCAAGGATGCGTCCCAATCACGCGCGGCCGACTCGACGGCTGCTGTCCGGGTGTCGGCCACCCCGGGACCTCCAACGCGTGTGTCGATCGCTGACGACAGCGCGGCCGTGATTGTGGCTGCCGGGGACATCGCCTGTGGTGATGACAGCCCCTCGCGCGCCGCCTGCGATCACCATGCCGTGGCGCGCGTCATCCGTGGGATTCGCCCAGACGCCGTCTTGCTGCTCGGCGACATCCAGTACGAAAACGGAACGCGTGACGAGTTCGAACGCCACTTCGGCCGGTCATGGGGGGCGTTCACGTCGATCATCTGGCCGGCACCGGGCAATCACGAGTACCGCACACCAGGCGCTGCGGGATACTTCGACTATTTCAACGGCGTCGGCGTGGCGAGCGGACGGGCCGGCGTGCGCGGTCTCGGATACTACAGTCTCGAGGTCGGCGAGTGGCATCTGGTCGCGCTCAACAGCAACTGTGATGAGATCGGCGGCTGTTATGCCGGATCGCCGCAAGAGCGATGGTTGCGTGCGGATCTGGCGGCGCGTCGCGCGCCGTGTGTGCTGGCCTATTGGCATCACCCTCGCTTCAGCTC
>JAGNMU010000372.1 GCA_017991005.1 Gemmatimonadaceae bacterium
GGTTCCGCGCACTACCGACGGAAGGCGCGTCGGGGCTGCGGCCTCTCGGACGGTGGGGCTCGAGTCGAGCAGCTCGAACACGCGGGTGGCCGCGCCGATCGCTTCCTGAAAGTTGCCGAACAGCGACGCCAGCGAGCCGACGGCGGCGGCGACGGTGAGCGCGTAGAACAGGAACGACACCAGCGCGCCGGCCGTCAGTTTGCCGGCGATCACTTGAATGCCGCCCTGCCACATCACCGCCACCACCGATGCGAACGCAATGAATCCCACCGCGCCGAAAAACACCGCGCGCAATTGCGCCCGGCGTACGGCGGCGGTCACCACCTGCGACAGCAATGCCGAAAAACGCGTGGTCTCGGCGGCTTCGCGCGTGAAACTCTGGACCGTGCGAATGGCGCCAAATGCCTCGTCGGCGGTGCCCATCGCTTCGGCCACACGATCCTGTACGCCCGTGCTCGCACGGCGCAGTGCTCGTCCAAACACGAACGCCGCTCCGATCACCAACGGCACCACCGCCAGCGTGGTGAGGGTGAGCCCGGGGTTCGTGATCGTCAGCATCAGAATGCCGCCGATGAGAAACAGCACTTGGCGGGATAACTCGGAGATCCACGTGCCCATCAGCGACTGCAGCAGACCGAGGTCGCTGGACAGACGGCTGGTCAGTTCGCCCGTGCGACGCTCGGTAAAGAACGACGGTGAGAGGCGGATGAGATGGGCGAACGTCTGCTGACGCAGGGTCGCCGTGATGCGTTCGGTGGTGGCGCTGAGCAGGTAGACCTGCACGAAGTTCATCAGTGCCTGAACGGCAAAGACACCGAGCAGTGCGAGCGCCACCCGATCGAGCGCGACGCGGTCCTTTTGCTCAAAGGCGGCGTCGAGCAGAAAACGCAGCACGAGCGGAAAGACCAGCCCGGCGGCGGCAGCGACCAGCAGACAGACGAATGCGACGGCCAGACGCGTGCGATACGGCGCCAGAAGCGGCAGCAGTCGGGCCAGCGGCTTGGGCGATGGGAATCCCTTACGCGCGCTCACAACGGGTCCCGTCACCTGCGCCTCAGCCAATCGCGCGATCCACCGCCATGGCGACAAACAGCAGGGCGAGGTAGAGCAGGGTGTACTTGTACACCCACCATGCCGGCCCCGTCCACGGCTGGCCATTGAGCGCGGCGCTGCGCATGCGCAGCACACCGCGCAGCAACAGGCCGTTGAGGACCAATGCGGAAATGAGGTACGTGATGCCGAACGCCGAGAACAGGACGGGCAGGAGTGTGAGCGCGATGAGGATGATCGTGTACCAGACCATCTGATTCATCGTTTCCCGTTCGCCCCACACCAGCGGTGCCATCGGCACCTTGGCGCGACCGTAGTCCACCTGCTTGAGCAGCGCGAGGGCCCAGAAGTGCGGCGGCGTCCAGTAGAACACAATGAGAAACAGGCACAGCGCCGAGATGTCGAGCGTGTTCGTGACGGCGGCCCAGCCAACGAGCGGCGGAAAGGCACCAGCCGCACCACCGATGACGATGTTCTGCGGCGACGACCGCTTGAGCCAGCGTGTGTAGATGAAGACGTAGAAGTAGAACCCCGCCAACGCGAGTCCGGCCGTGAGGACGTTCACGAAGTGCGCCAACAGCCACGTTGCGAATGTGGCACAGGCGACACCAAAGGCCAGCACCTGCGTGCGCGTCATGCGGCCGCTCGGAATCGGGCGCAGGCGCGTGCGAGCCATCACGTCATCGATGTCGTGGTCGATGTACATGTTCACCGCGTTCGCGCCGCCCGCCATCAGGTAGCCACCGATCGTGACCAGCAGGACGGTCAACCACGACGGCGAACCGGCGGCGTACATCGGTGCGATGGTCGTGACGAGCAACAACGAGATGATGCGCGGTTTGGTGAGTGACACCAGATCGCGCGACAGTGTTGGCGCCGCGGGCGCGAGCGCCGCGCCGGGCAGACCCGACGTCGGCGTGGGAGGCGGTCCCTGCGGCTCTACCGGCACACTGGTCATCCGCGCGCGCCCGTCGACGCGACGCCCACCGCACCCACCCCCGCATTCGACGAGCCTCGCTGCGAGGCCATCGCGCTGCGACCGGCCGCGATACGCGCCAGATACACCATGACGAACGCCGTCACCCAAATCAGGATGCCCGTCGCCTGGTGCAGCGATCGCACGACGCCCGGAAATCCACCCGTCACCATCCATCCGGCCCAGACCACCTGCAGCACGCCGAACACGAGCCCAAACCAGGCGGCGCGTGTCACCGGGGCCGGCTCACCGCGCTTGCGGAAGAGAAACGGCAGCGAGGCGAGGTGCAGCACCAGCAGATAGGCGAGAATGCGGTGCGTCAGTTGCACATGCTGTGCACCGCCGCCCAGCGAGCCCTCACCACACAGCGGGAATCCCGCGCACGCAACCGCGGCACCGGGAATCTTGGCCGTCAATCCGCCCAGCAGCACCACCAGCAGCGCCATGACCGCCGCACCGGTCGCGCCACGGACGGCTTTGCGCGTGCCAGTCTGGCCAAGGATGCCCGCACCACCCAATCCACCGGCGCGGATCGTGGCCACCGCCAGCACAGCGATCAACGACGTCGCCAGCAGCTTATGAACGACCGTGGCCCACGCGG
The DNA here is from genome assembly GCA_017991005.1 of Gemmatimonadaceae bacterium. Classification (GTDB taxonomy): domain Bacteria; phylum Gemmatimonadota; class Gemmatimonadetes; order Gemmatimonadales; family Gemmatimonadaceae; genus Gemmatimonas. The sequence goes on from JAGNMU010000372.1 coordinate 2,628, forward strand.
GATTGCCCGTGAAGACCGTCACGGCACCGAACAATGCCGGCGCAAACCACAACGCCAGCGCCAGACGCGCGGCATTCCAGACGCCGCCTTCGCCACCGACGGAGGCGTCGGCGCGTGCGCGATACGCGGCCAACACCAACCAGGCGATCGACGCGAAAAGCGCAATCGCCAGATAGCGATGCATCACCTCGATGACGAGATCGATGCGTTCAAACGGCGGAAACCAGTAGCCATAACACTTGGGCCAATTGTCACCGCACCCCATCCCCGAACCGGAGATGCGCACGATGGCCCCGAACACGATGTGCACGAGTGCGACGCCGAGCGCGAAATACGAGGCGCGACGAACAGACGCGGGAGAAAGCGATGCAGCAGGCATATCAGAGGTTCACCGAAACGCAGGCATGAATCACGCGCGTGAGGCCGGCGCGACGGACGCGCCTCGGGACACAGACGGATCAGAAGGAACTGGGGGATGCATCAGCCGCCACGCACCGGCAAAGGCGCCGAGCAGGAGCAGGGTCGGGAGCAGTGCCCACGCCATCTCCGATGCCCGTTTGGGCGCTGGAACGTCAGGTGAGCCGGTCACCGAGGGCACGACGCGCCACACGGCTCGCAGAATGAACACTTGCGACACCAGGCACGCGACGGCCGCGACCCAGAACAACGCATCGAGCACGGGAGTCGGGAGCATCGCCGCCGTGGTCGGGGAAGTCGAAGACAACATGATGCGGGAAAACTAGGCACTGTCACTCGCCGCGGGACCCCCCGAACACCGATCTGCCGACCGGTGGCACGAAACCCGTGCGGTCTTGTGCGCCGGAGACTACCATTGCGCATGCCTTCACCGTCTTCGTCTTCGGCCAAGCAGTCGCCGTCGTTCGTGCCCACGGAACTGCCGCGTAGTCTCGGCCTGTGGAGCGCCATTGCTGTCGTCATCGGCACGACCATCGGCTCCGGCATTTTCCGGTCGCCCGCCGGTATCGCCGCCAAGCTGCCCGGCCCGCTTCCCATGCTGTCGGTGTGGGCCATCGGCGGGGTGTTTGCGCTCTGCGGCGCGCTCACGTTGGCCGAATTGGCCGGCGCGCTCCCCCGAACGGGCGGATACTTCGTGTTTATCCGGGAAGGATGGGGGCGCCTGCCCGCATTCCTGTACGGATGGACCGAGCTGATTCTCATCCGTGCCGCGGCGCTGGGCGGAATTTCGCTGACCTTCGCCGAATATGCGTTGCGAGGGCTGGGCTATGATCCCGTCAAGGCGCCGTACGATACCTACGCCCACTGGGTCGCTGCGGGCGCGCTCGGATTGATGGCCACGGTCAACATCGTCGGGCTCAAATGGGGCGCGTTGGTCCAGAATGTGACGACGCTGGCAAAATACGGCGGACTCATGTTTATCGTCGTCCTCGCGCTCGCGCTGGGCCTCCCCTCCACCGGCGGGCATTTCACACCAGCGGCGCCACCGGGCAGTTTTTCCGTGAGCGCCTTTGGGCTGGCGCTGGTGTCCGTGCTGTGGGCCTATGACGGCTGGGGCGATCTCACCAAGGTCGGCGGCGAGGTGTCGGATCCACGGCGCACGCTGCCACGCGCCATCATCCTCGGCACGTTGGCGATCATTCTCATCTATCTACTGGCGAACATTGCCTACCTGTCGGTGCTGACGGTCGAGGAGATTCGTGGCGCGCGCCTGGTCGCCGCGGACGTCGCCGAACGGCTGATCGGCCCGATCGGCGTGACGCTGGTCTCCCTGACGGTGTTGTTGTCGACGTTCGGGTCCGTCAACGGATCGCTGCTCACCGGACCGCGCATCTTTTTCGCCATGGCGGATGAAGGGCTGTTTTTCCGGCAGGTGGCCAAGGTGCACCCGAAATTCAAAACCCCGTACGTCGCCATTTCGCTCGCCGCCACGATCGGGATCGCATTTGTGCTCCTGCGTTCGTTCGAACAACTGGCCGACATCTTTGTGACGGCCTCACTCGTGTTCTATATCCTGAGTGTGGGCGCCATCTTCAAGCTGCGGCAGCGTCCGGACTGGAATCCGTCCATGCGGGTGCCGCTGTACCCACTTCCGCCACTGCT
>JAGNMU010000373.1 GCA_017991005.1 Gemmatimonadaceae bacterium
AGAACCAGACCGACGTCACGTTCTACTTCGAAGCGGTGTCCGGCAATTCCATCACGTATGTCACCAACAACGACATCAACGGCGATGGCATCGCGGGCAACGATCCGATCTACGTGCCGACCAACGCCACGGATCCCAGCCAGGTGCGTATCGGCACGGGTGCAGGCAGCACGTACGCGCTGAACGCGGCGGCCGCAGCGGCCTTCGAGCAGTTCATCAAGCTGCAGCCCTGCCTCGATCGCCAGCGCGGCAAGATCATGGAGCGTAACAGCTGCTACGGCCCGTTCCAGAAGCGCATGGACGTGTCGATCCGTCAGACGTTGCCGCAGATCAGCGGTCAGCGGCTCACGGCGCAGCTCGACATCTTCAACTTCGCCAACCTGCTCAACAAGGCGTGGGGCCGGAACTACTTCCCGATCGTGTCGACCTTCAACAACCAGGCCGTGCTCAACACGGCGGGCCGGACGGCGGGCGCGCTCAATGCCGCGCAGTGGAACTACAACCTCAATACGTCGATCCAGAACGGCATCACGACGTTCAACTCGCCGTGGTCGGTCAATCCCAACTCGGCTGGTAACAACTACCAGATGCAGTTGACGATGCGGTACGCGTTCTGAGTTCTGCCACACGCGGGTAGTACAAAGAGAACGGGCGGGCTTCGTAAGAAGTCCGCCCGTTTTCTTTGGGGTGCTTGGAGGGGGCTTGCTGAACTGCGCTTGCTGAACTGCGCTAACAGAACTGCGCTATCGGTTATGGCTATCGGCGATCAGCGATTGGCTATCGGCGATCAGCGATTGGCTATCGGCGATTGGCGATTGGCTAGAAGATCTTGAGGTTTACGTACTTCCTTGGGTTCTTCTTGATATCGAGAATGAGCGAATCCATGTGGGCCAGCAGCGAATCGACGCGCGCGTAGACGGCGGGGTCGTTCATCAACTTGCCGACGGTGCCGTTGCCGCTGTTCACCTTCGTGATCGTGCCCTGCACCTGCAGGTTGGTTTCTTTGAGATCACGCGAGAGCTGCTCGAGGCTGGCCGAGGCGGCGCGCACGTTCGTGAGCGTGGAGTCGATCTTCACGGAATCGATCGAGGCAAGCGTCTTCCGCAGCGATTCCTGCGTTTGCGTGAGCTGCCGGGACTGTTCGGCCGCCACCGATCCGATCTGCGCCACGAGTTTCGTGAGATCGTTGATGGTCTTGTGCACGTCAGCCATGCCGCCGCCGTCCACAAACTCACTCCGTGCCTTGCCTGTGAGCGCGCGGATATCGCCGGCAATCGAGTCGCCTTTGCTCAGCAATTCGTCGGTGCTCGGCGATGCTTTGCCGACGGGGATCGAATCGTTTTGCGCCAGATAGTCTTTGACGCCGAGAATTGGCCGCAGCGCAACCAGTCGATCGCCGAACAGACCGTTGGCTTCGACGGTGGCGGTCGAGCCTTTGGGGATGCGGTACTGCTGCTGGATCTTCATGGTGACGAGAATCGTGCCATTCGGATCGAGCGCCACATTGTCGACGAACCCAACCTGGACGCCGGCCAACAGCACTTGTTGCCCTGGCTTGAGACCCGCGCCCCACGGGAAGCGGGAATACATGGCGTAGTTGCGCGCCAGACCGCCGCGCGCAATCCAGATCGTACCGCCGACCCCGGCGATCACCGAGACGGCGAGGACCAGGCCTACCAGAACTTCATCGCGACGTGATTTCATGGATACACGGGAGAGCGGGGCGGGGCGACGCGGGAGCGCGTCATCCGGTCAGGCCTGAATGAACGGGGCAAACACAGCCGCAACGAGCGCATCGAGCACCAGGATCGATACGGAGGCGAGCACCACAGCGAGCGCGGTCGACCGGCCAACGCCTTCGGCGCCCGCTTCGGTCACGTACCCCTCGTAGCTGCAGACAAACGCAATCGCGCCGCCGAAGCACACGGCTTTGATGAGTGAGTACACCACCTGAAACGGAATGAACGACAGTCGCAGGCCGTCCATAAAGTCCGAGGTGCGAACGTCCGTGGCGAGCACGAGTGTGAGCCACGCGCTGGTGATGGCGGTGGCATTCGCGATCATCGTCAGCGCCGGAATCATGATCAGGGCGGCGAGCAGTCGCGGCGTGGCCAGGTAGGCCACGGGATCGAACGACAGCGTTTCGAGGGCGTCGATCTGTTCGGTGACGCGCATGGTGCCGATTTCCGCGGTCATGCGCGCCCCAACCCGACCGGTCAGGACGAGGGCGGTCAGCAGCGGCCCCAGCTCCAGCACGATGCTCTGCCGGGAAATCAGGCCAACCACCGAAAGCTGGACGCCGGGGAAGAGCTGGTAGCGGGTCTGAAAGGCGGTCACGCCGCCCAAGAACGCCGCGACGATGACCGCCAGCGGAACCGACTCGACGCCGATGGTGCGCATCTGCCGGATGGTTTCGGGAATCCAGGTCCCGGGTTCGCGCAGTCCGCGCGCGATGTCGCGCGCGAAATAGGCGCGGCGACCGATGGCGGTCAGCAAACGAGCGACGCGCCGAAAGACGATGTCGGCGGCGCGGTTGACGGAGAGCATCAGGTACGCACGCGGGCCAGCAGCACCAGCGCAATCACTCCAACGAGCACGTTTGGCATCCAGGCCGCGAGTTCAGGTGGCATCAACCCTTTGCCGCCGATGGCTTTGGTGAGTTGGATTAGCACGAGGAACAATACCGTGGTCGCAAGGCTGATGGCGACACCGAATGCCGCGCCGCCGCGCTGGGAGCTGGTGGCCAACGGGGCACCGAACAGGGCGATGATGATACAGGTGACCGGAATGGCGATTTTGAGCATCCGCTCGACTTTGAGCAGATTGACATCAGCCCCTGACCGTTCGAGCGCCCGAATGAACCGCGACAGGTCGGCAAAGTTCATCTCGCTCGGCTCACGCTCCGTGGCGCGCAGTTCATCCGGCGATTCGTGCAACTGGCGATCCACCAGTGAGTCGAAGCCAAAGGCGATGTCGAGCGAATCGTTCGGCAGCACGTGCAGCTGCCCACGATACAACATCCAGCCGCGTCCTGCTTTGTACAGGCCACTATCGGCCGCCACCAGCAGTCCTGGGCGCATCGACGACCCGCGCTCCTCAATCTCCACGCGGTCGATCTTCTGCTTGTTTACGTCAAGCGCGTAGATGCGATAGACGCGGCCGAGTTCATTGGCAAAGGCAAAGCTGTACCGGAGACTCTCGCCAAACTCCGTCTTTCCCGAAAGCAATTTCAGGCGCTTGGAGTTGGACGGCGGCGCGACCTCGCTGAACACGAGGCCAATGCCGGTCGCCAGCGTGGCCATGAGAAAGATCGGGGCCACAAAGCGGTAAAAGCTGATGCCGGATGCCTTGGCCGCGGTGATCTCGGAATACCGCGTGAAGGTGCCGATCGAGAACACGGTCGCGAACAGGACCGCCGCCGGCAGCACCATGAAGAGCGTGTCAGGAATCCAATAGAAGTAGCTCATCCCGACCGCCTGGTAGGTGAGCTTCCGTTCCGTGTACTTGCGCAAGTTGTCCACCAGATCGATCACGAACACGAGCACGGGAAATCCCGCAATCGTGACGAGAAAAATCCGCGCAAACTCGGCGGCGACGTATTTGTCGAGCGGGGTGATGAAACGGCGACGACCGGTCACCGGCAACCCGCTGAACGACGCACCCTTCTGTCGCGATGCACTCACGCCGTCGCCGCCGGAGCCTGAGGAGCCGCTTTGGCACGGGCGCGTGCTTTTCTCTCGGCGGCCAGAACGCGCCGCGCAGACCGGTCGGACCACCATTCTCGCAGGCCACCGCCGCGCGATCCGTCGGTGGTGGATTCGATGCGCCACAACAGCAGCAGGCCAGCGATCGTGAAGATCACGTTGGCGATCCACATCGCCACCATGGCCGGGAGTCGCCCCTTGTCGGCCAGCGCTTCGCCGCCCATGAGGCAGATGTAGTAGAGCCCGAAGACCACGATGCTGACGCCGATGGTGACGCCCACCCCGCCGCGCGGAAATCGCAGGGCAATCGGGGGGCCGAACAGCACAAACACGAGGCAGGCAAAGGACAGCGCGAACTTCTTGTGAATCTCCACCGCGAGACTGTCCAGTGATTCGCGCTCCTGCAGCATCTGTGACTGCGCGGCCAACATCGAGCCGCGATACATCGACATCGTGTCAATGGTCACGGCGGCGGGTGGCACGCCCGGAGGCACAGTGCCCGGCGGAATCTGGCCCGCCCGCAGCGCCGCACTATCGACCGGGAGCTGCGGACCCGGCACGGCAGGCGTGACACCCTGCGCCGGGTTGGTCGCGCCGGCCTGTGAGGCGGGCGCGGACAGCGTCTGGTTGATCGGCGACCCCGGTGACCCCGGAGCCGGCGCCGGTGGTTGCCCTGCAGGTTGCGTCACGGGCTGCGTCCCTGGCTGCGCCGAGGGCGGCTGCGCAGCGGGTGGCGGCACGCTTGCGGGTTGCTGCACGGGCGGTTGCTGTTGCACCGGCGGCTGCTGCACCGGCGGTTGCTGGACCGGTGGTTGCTGGACCGGTGGTTGCTGGACCGGTGGTTGCTGGACCGGTGGTTGCTGGACCGGTGGTTGCTGCACGGGAGGCTGGGCCTGCGCCGATTTGGGGCGGAACAGCCCTGGCACGGTGACGCAGTACAACTGCGCGAGTGCGTCCTGCATTGGACGACCACGTGGTGCGACAATCGTTTTGGTGCCC
>JAGNMU010000374.1 GCA_017991005.1 Gemmatimonadaceae bacterium
TATCGGTCGCCGTCCACCGCTCGAGTCGGCGCACCGTGGTCGTACTGTCACTGACATTGGACGCGTCGATCGCCGCCCACACGGTATCGCCACGAACGCGCGGCGCCCCCCAGATGCGGCCGGTAGATGGGAGCAGTTTGCGTTCGGGCTCGACCGCTCCACCTGCATTCCATCGTACGACCGCCTGCTTCGCGAGGTCGAATACCGTGACCGCACCATCGCGATGGATGTCGATGCCTTGCGGCCACTCGGTCTCGCCGGGCCCCCCGCCCTTCGCACCGACGGAACGAATCACAACGCCGGTCGAGTCGAACAGATGGATGGCGTTACTGTCATCGCCGAGTACGGCGATCATCGCATCACCATTGGTGCGCACCCGGTACTCCGAGACGTCGTCAAAGGCCTGCGCACCGCTGTCCGCGCCCCCGATTCGGCGGATTTCGGTGAAGCGCCACGGCAAAGCGACATCGGACGCAGGCCCGCGCACAATGGCCACACCGGCAGAGTCGGAGCTGGTGGACAGACTGGGATTCGGTGCGGCGGCCGGCTCGCATGCCACCAGCAACACCACGCCGAGTATCCAGCCGCTTCGCGTTGGTTTTGACATATGCCTCGAGTTCATGTGGGGCGAAATCCAATATCCATCCGTTCATCACTCGGCGTGGTGAATGCGCGACGAGCGCGCCACAACCACCATGACGAACCAAGTGCGACAGCCACCGCGAGTGTGGTGATCCAGCCGGGCAGCCAGCCCTGTGTGGCGGCCACCACGAGCGTCAGCGTTGCACTCCACAGTCTGGCCTGCTCCAGCAGATGTGCCCAGCGCCGTGCTTCGAGCACCCCGCCCACGTTGGTGAGCGTCAACACGACATAGAAACATCCCGCCACCAACGGCGCGGCAGCCATCGTCCCCGCTCTCGCCAGAAGCCACAACGCAGCCGGCAACGCGAGTACAAAATGCACCAGTGCATACGCGGCGAGTTGCGGGGGAATGGCCGGGTCGAACTTGAGAAATGTGACGACGGAAACCGGCGGAACGACAACGGGTCCGCCCGCATCGGCAGGCCGCCATCCAGGTGCGCCGAACAGATAGTGCCATCGGTCTCGCCACGACGTGGCACGTGCGCACTGTTTTCCGATGGCGACGTAGTGATGCACCTGCGCCCACAGCGGATTCCAGCTCGCCAGTGGCGTAGTCAGGCCGTAGACGGGCTCTTGCTGCTCTTCGGTGAACGTGCCAAACCAACGATCCCACACGATCAACACGCCTGCGTAGTTCCGATCCTGGTACTCCGGGTTGACGCCATGATGCACGCGATGATGCGATGGGGTGTTGAGTACCGCTTCAGCCCAGCGTGGCAGGCGCCCGATGGCGCGGGTATGGATCCAGAACTGGTAGATCAGGTTGAGTGCATAACACGCCGCGAATTGCGGCAGAGTCATGCCGAGCAGCGCGAGGGGCATGTAGAACACCCACGAGAGTACGCCACCGACCGCCGTCTGACGCAGCGCCACGGCAAGATTGTACTCCTCGCTGGAATGATGCACGACGTGACCCGCCCAGAAGAGATTGACCTCGTGGGACACGCGATGAAACCAGTAGTACGCAAGATCAACGGCCAGAAATGCCACCACCCAACCGAGCGCCGCGCGCCAATCCCACGCGCCGTCAGCAGACCCGCGTGGCCAAAAGGGACCGTCCGGCCACGCCGGAAGTGGGCTCCACTGTTGGACACGCGCTGTCGTGAAGGTCCAGTCGTACGCGCCAACGAGCAAGACTTTGGTGGCGATGCCGGCGATCTGACTGAGCGTTCCTGCCGCCAGATCAGAAATCGAATCGTTCAGTCGATACAATGAACGACGGCCGAGCTGCGCATACAGCAGCTCGACCGCGATCAGAAGAAAGAACAGTGGAATCGACGCCTGAATGAGCTTCATGCGATCGTCGCCCGACGGCCATCGTCGGACATCGGCAGCAGGCCGACGTCAGGCAGGGAGTGGTTGCCCCTCGGCAATCGGCTCACCCAACTCGCCTTCCCAGCGCGCCATGACGGCCGTCGCCAGACAGTTGCCGAGCAGGTTGACGGAGGTTCGTGCCATGTCCATGATGGCGTCGACGCCAAGGATCACGGCGATGCCCTCGAGTGGCAATCCGAACTGGGCCAGCGCACCCGACAGAATAACCAGCGACGCCCGAGGCACGGCCGCGACGCCCTTGGACGTCAACATCAGCGTCAGCATCATCAACAGCTGCTGACTGATCGGCATATCGATGCCGGCCGCTTGTGCCACGAACACGGACGCGATGGCCAGATACAGCGTCGACCCGTCGAGATTGAACGAGTAGCCCGTGGGGAGCACAAAGGCGACAATGCGCCGCGGAACGCCGAAGCGCTCCATGGCTTGCATCGCCTGCGGAAACGCCGCTTCGCTGGATGCGGTCGAGAACGCGATGAGCCACGGCTCCTTGACGGACCGCCAGAAGCGACCGAGTGGAATCTTCATCAGCACGGCCACGGGCACGAGCACCACCAGCACAAACACGATGAGCGACACGTAGAGCGTGCCCACGAGTTTGGCGAGGTTCACCATCACACCCAATCCGCTCTTCCCCACCGTGACACCGATCGCGGCGCCGATGCCGATGGGTGCGTACGCCATGACGATGCCGACAAACTTGAACATCACGTCGCTCAGGGACTGCAGCCAGTCCAGCATGAACACCTTGGACTTCCCTTCGACACGCGCCAGCGCCACCGCGAAGATAATGGCGAAGAACACGATTTGGAGGACTTCGTTGTTTGCCGCCGCCTCGAAGAAGCTCTGCGGCACCGTGTGTTCGAGCACCGAACTGAACGTCGGCGTCTTGCTCGCCAACGCCTTGAATTCATCACTGCTCGCCGAGGTGTCGAGCGCCACGCCAACACCGGGCTTCACCAGATTGACCGCAATCAATCCGATGGCCAACGCCGCCGTGGTGACAATTTCAAAGTAGATGATGGAACGCAGGGCGAGACGACCGACCTTCTTCATGTCGTCGCCGTGCCCAGCGATGCCGACAACCAACGTCGAGAACAGCAGCGGGACGATCAACGACTTGATCATCCGCAAGAAGATGTTCGCGAACGGCTTGAGGTTCGGCGCGAAGTCGGGGGCGAGCCATCCGATAAGGATGCCGACCACCATGGAGATCAGGATCCACTGGGTGAATCCGATACCAAGAAAGCCGCGGCTGGACGGCGCCGGCGTCGCGGAAGATGCGTGAGCCATCGTGTCGGTCAGTGATCGAGAGGAGGGGGCACATCACGCGCGGCACCGGGATTGCGCAGCACGGAGTGCTTGTAGCCGTAGAGAAAATAGCAGACCAATCCTGCCGCCATCCACCACGCGAACGCTTTCCACGCAGACGGCGGCAGACCCTTCATGACAAATACGCAAGCGCCGGCGCCCCCGAGTGACACGGCCCAGATGAACGGCACGCGAAACGGCCGGTGCCGATCTGGCTCACGAATTCGCAGCGCGAGCACACCGATACACACGACGGAAAATGCCGCGAGTGTTCCGATGTTGGTGAGGTCGTACGTCGCCGCGTCGTCGGCCAAGAGCGAACCCAGCGCGACCGCAACACCGGTGATGATGGTGGTGATGTGCGGCGTGCGCGTCTTTGGGTGCAACTTGGCGGCGAACCGTGGCAGGAGGCCGTCCCGCGCCATCGCGTAGAAAATGCGCGGCTGTCCGTACTGAAATACCAGCAGCACGGCCGACATGGAGACAACGGCGCCAGCGGCCACGATCCAGCTGGCCGTCGACAAACCCGCCAGTTCGAGCGCGCGCGCAAGCGGGTCGCTCGACCGCAGCTGCTCATACGGGACGAGCCCCGTCGCCACGAAACCCACGATGACGTAGATAATCGTGCAGATCGCGAGGCCGCCCAGAATCCCGATGGGCAAATTGCGCTGGGGATTCTTGGTTTCTTCACCCGCCGTGGATATGGCGTCAAAGCCGATGTAGGCAAAGAAGACGATCGCCGCGCCCTGGTGAATCCCGCGAAATCCATTCGGTGCGAACGGTGTGTAGTTCGCCGTATCGATATGCATTGCGCCGACGATCACGAACAGCGCCAGCACGAGCAGCTTCACCACGACCATGATGTTGTTGGCGCGCGCGCTTTCCTTCACACCCTGCAGGAGCAGCATCGTGATCGCCGCTACGATGGAAAAAGCGGGAATGTTCAAGAGGACGGGTATGCCCGCGATCTTGGGTGCGGTTTGCATCAGTGACATGATCGCCGGATCACTGCTCGCTTTCACCGCCCAGTAGCCGTGCGTCATCCATCCTGGCAGCGTGATCCCGAATCCCGACAGGAGCGACACGAAGTACCCACTCCAGCCAATCGCGACCGCCACATTCCCGACCGCGTATTCCAGAATCAACGCCCATCCGATGATCCACGCGATGATCTCGCCCAACGTCGCGTACGAGTAGGCGTACGCGCTGCCGGCTTGCGGAATCATCGACGCGAGCTCGGCGTAGCAGAGTGCCGCAAGTCCGCACACCGCGCCCAGCAGTACGAACGACAGGACCAGCGCCGGACCAGCGCCGTATCGCACCACCGTTCCATCTGCGAGGACCTCACCGGCCGCCGCAGTGCCCAAGGAGCAAAAAATCCCGGCGCCGATCACGGC
>JAGNMU010000375.1 GCA_017991005.1 Gemmatimonadaceae bacterium
ACCGCCAATCTCGAGAAGCTCGTGGATCATCTCGAGCGCACCGGCGGGCGACTGCCGCCGACGCTGCGATGTGTGATGGTGGGCGCCGCGCCGGTGCGGCGCGCATTCTTTGCGCGCCTCAAGGCCGTACTGGCGCCCGATGCCGTGGCTTGGTGCGTGTACGGCATGACCGAAGTGCTGCCCGTTGCGACCATCTCACTGGCCGACAAACTCGCGTATCCGGGTGATGGCGATATTGTTGGCGCTCCGGTGCGCGGCGTGCGAACAGCCGTGAGCGACACCGGCGAACTGGTGGTGAGCGCGCCACATCTGTTTGCCGGATATCTCGGCGCCGCGCCGGTGCAGTCGCATCACACCGGGGATCTGGTGCGCCTGGATGATGGACGCATCGTGCTGCTCGGGCGCGCCAAGGACATGATCATTCGGCGGGAGTACAACATCTATCCCGAGTTGCACGAGCCCGTGATCGAGCGCATTCCGGGCGTCGTGCGGTGTGCAATGGTGGGCATCTTCGACGAGCGGGCTGCCGACGAACGCGTCGTGTTGCTGGTGGAGCCCGATGATCTGACCCTCGAGGCGCCGGCCCGTCAGGCGCTGGCGACGCGTGTGCGTCAGGCGCTGCAGAGTGGTCCGCACCGCATCGATGAGGCGGCCATGCCCGACGACATTCTGGTCGCCGCCGTGCCGATGTCGGGACGTTCACACAAAGTCGACAAGACCGAAGTGCGCGCCATGGCGCGTGCAATGCTCGCCGCGAAGCCAGGTGCGAAGCCACATGCAATGGCGGATGCGGCGGCATCCGCCCCGACGTCGCGCGTGCCGTGATCGTTGCCGTGACGGGCGCGAGCGGGTTTGTGGGCGGCGCCATCGTCCGTGCGCTGCTGGCGCGCGGCCACGAGGTGCACACATACGGACAGCGCGAAGCGGCAGCGTTGCGCGCGCCACTTCCCAACTACATCGCGTGGAATCTCACGCACGGCCGACGAACGGTTCCTCGCGCGGATGTGGTAGTGCACTGCGCCGCACTCGTGGGAGACTGGGGCGACGAGACCTGGTACCACGCGGCCAATGTCACGGGCACGCAGGTGGTGCTGGAGAGCTTTCCGTCGGCACGCGTGGTGTATGTGAGCACCAGCAGCGTGTATTCCGATCACCTGCCTCCCGGTCCGATTGCGGAGTCGGCGTCCACCGGTGATTGCCGCTATTCACCGTATGGCCGCACGAAGGCGCAGGCCGAACGGTTGGTGCTGGCGCGCGATGGAGGGGTGGTGCTGCGTCCGCATCTCGTCTACGGACCGGGCGACACGACGCTGCTCCCGCGTGTACTCGAGGCCAGGCGTCTTGGGATGCTTCCGGTGCCTGGTGCCGGCAGCAACACGCTGTCCGTCACACACATCGACAATTTCGTGCAGGCCGTCCTCTCCGCGTGCGACCGACGCGGTGTGTCCGGCGCGTTCAACATCGCCGACGCAGAGGTGGCGCGCCGCGATGAGTTGCTGCGCGTGGTACTGGCGCGTGCGGGCGTCAATCCGAGGCTGCTGCACATTCCGCAGGCCGTGGCCTGGACGACCGCCACCGTGATGGAGCGCCTGTGGCCTACTCGCGTGCCACCTCGCGGCCCGCGTCTGACACGCTACGTGATCCATCAGCTCACGTCCGATCATGTGCTGGATATCAGCCGGGCGCGTGCGGAGCTCGACTACCAGCCGCTCCACACGTTTCGCTCGACCTCAGGCTGACAAACCAGCGCTACCGCCGCAGTGGCCGGCGCTCTCAGCTACGGCGCGGTGCTGCCCCGTATGTCGCTCCGCCCGTCGGTTCCCAGCAATTCCGCAAGGCGGGTGGTCAACACACCGCCGCTGAAGGGCTTCGAGATCACATCGCGCCCGAAAAGCAGGTCGCCCAGTCCTTCCACCGTCTCCTCGGCATAACCGGTCATCAGCAATACCGGCATCGCGGGGAACATGGCGCGAACGCGTTGCGCAAGCACCGGTCCGGTGTGACCGGGCATCATGACATCGCTCAATAACAGATCGATCCGGACGAGATTCGATTCGACGATGCGAAGCGCCTCGGTGCCGTCTTCTGCCACGACCACGACATACCCGGCCTTCCGCAGCATCCGTTCGACAATACTGCGTGTGCCGGCGTCGTCTTCGGCAAGCAGAATTGTATACGGGCGCGACCACGCCGCCTGCGCCGACACCGCCAATGGCGGTGCGGTTGCCGGTTCGTCCACATACGGCAGATCGATGGTGACGCGTGTGCCGCGGCCGGGCGTGGACGTGATCCAGGCACTGCCGGCGCTTTGCACGGCCATCCCGTGGACGGATGCGAGGCCCAGTCCCGTGCCTTGCCCGCGGGCTTTCGTGGTGAAGAACGGTTCGAAGGCGCGCGCCGCCACCTCGGCGGTCATCCCCGTGCCATCATCCGAGACATGGAGTTGCACGCGTGGTGCGCCGGCCTCGCTGACCGTGCGCTCAACGGCCACAACGCAGGTTCCGCCGTCCGGCATGGCATCACGTGCGTTGGAAACCAGATTGACGAGCGCCTGTTCGATCTGTCCAATGTCCACGCGCACCCGGCAGTCCGGTGTGAGCTGGAATCGCAGCTGGTGGCGATCGCCCGCCACGCGCTGCAGCAGGCGCCGCAATGTCGCGACGTGTGCAGACAGGTCCAACACGCGTGGCTGGATCACCTCACGGCGGGCAAACGACAGCAACTGGCGCGTGAGCGCGGCGCCGCGATCGCCCGCCGCAACAATCTCGCTCAGCAGCGCCTGTCGTTCCTGCGGATCGCGTTCGTGACGCAGCAGTTCGGCGGAACCGTTGACTGCCGTAAGAATGTTGTTGAAGTCGTGCGCCAGTCCACCGGCCAACTGGCCCACCGCCTCGAGTCGTTGGGCATGTGCAAGCTGCGCCTCGATGGTGCGACGCGCCTCATCGGCGCGCACCCGTTCGGTCACGTTGCGGAGCAGCAGCTGACGCCGGTCGCCCTCCATGCGGTGCCAAGTCGCCTCGACATGCACGGGTGTCGACTCCGAGCCGTGGAATTGCAGTGAGACCGGCGATTCCCCGGTGTCGCGCGGCATCGCCCCGAGCGTCTCGCCAGTCGCACTCGCGTCACGCAGGACGTCGGTGATCTGTCGCCCTACCAGTGTCGCCACCGTCGCGCTCAGCAGTGTCTCCGCCGCAGGGTTCGCACGCAGCACGTGTCCTGCACCATCGAGCACCAGAATACCGTCCGGCGCAAAGCGGATGGTGTCCGACAAGTCGTGTTCGTTGTTCTCCATGGCTTCGAACACACGCGCAAAACCGGCGATGCCCAGTGAGAGCAGCATCCACGCCCCGATGACCGAGACGGCGTGCAGTGTGAACCACAGAATGGTGATCTCGGTGAACCCGGTCTCCCGGAACGCGGGCGAGAGCCGATGGGTCACGATCGTGGCGACGATGGTGATGATCGCGGCAAACAACGCCTTGCGACTGCCGACAATGAGCGCGGCGGCAATGACCAGCACCGGGAGTGCCAACATGCCCCGGTTCGGAAAGATCGTGCTGTTCAGGAACGTGTACTCGATCTCGCTCCACACGGCGATGAGGGCGAGTGCTGCGCCGTGCATCTCACGACCGCGCGCTGTGATCCACAGCGCAACCGCACACAGCACCAGCGTCAGCAGCATCGCGATGTTCTGCGAGGCGTCAAATCCGCCCAGCGATACTTCCACCGCGATGAGCGTGGCGTAGGCGATGACTGCCAACGACACACCGCCCAATGCCCACCGACGGAAGTCGGCACGCGCGAGGTCCCGCACATGAACCAGAGATAATCGGCGCTTCACGCGTCTAACATGCAGCCGCCTGGCAGTGTGCGCTACACCGGTGGCGCCGTCGCCGCGCTTGCCGATTTCGCACCCTGCGGTACCTTCGCGTCATGGACCGACGCGAATTCTTCGCCACGAGTGCCGCCGCGGCGGTCACCGGCATTGCGGCCGCGGCGACTCCGTCTGCGGCGAGTTCGGCTGCGGCACGTGAGCCCACACGCCGAGTCGTTCCACATTTCGGATATGCCGCCATCACCTGGGGTGGCGACGATGTGCAGGCCATCGACGACATTGCCGCTGTCGGCTATCGCGGTATTCAGCTCCGCGCGTCGGCGGTCACGAGATGGGGTGCCAACCCCGCCGTGCTGCGCCAGCGACTGGCCGACCGCGCGCTGACGTTCGCGGCGCTGTCGAGTGGCAGTGTCACGATCGAGCCGGCCGGAATGCAGGAGAACATGGCGCTGCACCTGCGTCACGCCGCCTTTCTGCGCGATGCGGGCGGCCTGTATCTCCAGGTGGTCGATGAACGGCCACAGGGGCGCCGCCCGACCGCGGATGACTTCCAGCGCATGGGGGAGCGTCTGTCGGAGATCGGACGTCGTGTGTCAGAGTTCGGCGTCGCGCTCGGCTACCACAACCACATGGGCAACCTCGGTCAGGCACCGGATGAAGTGGCGCGCGTGCTGGAGGCGGCCGACCCGCGGTATGTGCGACTCGAGTTGGATACGGCGCACTATCAGGCCGCCGGTGGCAATCCGGTCGACGCCATTCGTCAGCACGCCGATCGACTGCTGTTTCTGCATCTCAAGGACGTGCAGCAGCCGGTGCCGGGGCGCCCCGCCAACGCGTATCGG
>JAGNMU010000376.1 GCA_017991005.1 Gemmatimonadaceae bacterium
GGGATGCTCGGCGCGAATGGTGACCTGCCGCGCCAGCGTGGGCGCGCGCGCGGCGAAGTACGCCGCCAGACGGTCCACCAGCGCCGAACAGTTGACGGCTTCACGTCGCGGCGGCCGGCCGATGCGTTCAAAGCGATGTGATACGCGTTCGAGCCGGGTGATATCCTGCGTCATGGCCTCGACCGCTCGTCGGGACGTGGCCGACGTCACGTCATCGGCAAGCAGTTCGAGCCACCCTGACATCGCGGAGAGCGGCGTTCCCAGCTGGTGCGCGGCCTCGCGCGCCATGCCGGCCCAGACCTTTTCCCGTTCGGCGCGGCCACGCTCCAGCAGTGCATAGAGTCCGAACGCGAGCAGCAAGCCGATCGCCACCGCCTGCAACACCGGAATGACGCGCAGTCCGCGAACGATCTGACTGTCGCCGTAGTGCACGCCACCGACACTGTCTTTGAGAATCGGCGGATTGGCCCGGTCGAACTCGCGCAGCAGTTTCGCGGTATCAAGCGCACCGCGCGCCGGCAAATTGACGACGTATGACACACGCCCGTCGGCGTCGGTCAGAATAATGGGCAACCCCGACCGGGTGATCTGGTCGGAGAGTTCGATTAACAGCGCATCTTTGTCACCCGCACTAGTGCTATCCGCATTCAGCAGGGCGAAATAGATCTTCGAATACATCCGGCCCTGCGTCGCAGCCGCCGCCTGGAGCTGTCTGACGACATGCTGCGTGTATCCAACGTACCAGGTCAGCAGCGCCAGCACGCCGAGCACCACCACCACCACGGGCCAGCGACGGCGGCGCATATGGGCGATTGCCTGTGATCAGTCGCGCGCGTGGACGGGCACTATCGGAGCTCGCTGCGACCGAGATAGGGCTGCAACGCCTCTGGAATCCGCACACTGCCATCGGGCTGCTGCCAGTGTTCCAGCAAACTGGCGATGATGCGTGAGAAGGCCAGCGCCGAGCCGTTGAGTGTGTGCACGAACCGGGGCTTCTCGCCGGGGGCGGGACGATAACGAATGTTCGCGCGGCGGGCCTGGAAATCTGTGAAGACACTGCAGCTCGATACTTCGAGCCACTTCCCGACGCCCGGGGCAAACACCTCGAGGTCGTAGGTCTTGGCACTGGCGAATCCGGTGTCGCCGGCCGCCAGCAACAGGACACGATACGGCAGGCCGAGTCGCTGCAAAATTGCTTCCGCGTGGCCGGTGAGTTTTTCGAGTTCATCGAGCGAACTTTCCGGCGTCACGTACCGCACGAGCTCGACCTTGTCGAATTCGTGGACTCGCAACAAGCCGCGCGTGTCCTTCCCTGCCGAACCCGCTTCGCGACGGAAGCAGGCGCTGAAAGCACACATCGCCTTGGGCAGGTCGGTGGCCTCGAGGATCTCATCGCGATAGAGATTCGTGACCGGCACCTCCGCCGTGGGAATCAGGAAGAGGTCTTCGTCCTTGAGCGCGTACATGTCGTCTTCAAACTTGGGCAACTGCGCCGTACCCGTCATCGACGCGCGATTCACCACCAGCGGCACCCAGCACTCTTCGTAGCCGTGTTCGTCGGTGTGAATGTCGAGCATCATGTTCATGAGCGCCCGCACCAAACGCGCGCCCGCGCCGCGATACACGATGAAACCCGAGCCGCTGATCTTGGCGCCACGCGGGAGGTCGAGTACGCCGAGCGTTTCGCCGATTTCCCAATGCGGTTTGAGACTCGCCCCATCCTCGCGCGGCGTGCCCCAGCTGCGCACGACGGTGTTGTGGCTCTCTCCGCCCTCCGGCACCTCGGGGAGCGTGATATTCGGCAGTTCGAACAACATCTGCTGCACGGCAGCATCGGCGTCGTTGCGGCGCGCCTCCAGCGACGCGACGGCCGCGCCGATCGCCTTGCTCTCGGCAATCAACTCTGCGGCATCCTCACCAGCCTTCCGCCGTTGGGCAACGTCCTGCGTGACCTTGTTCCGGCGCGCCTGCTGGGCTTCGAGTTCGGTGATGGCCGTGCGGCGATCGCGTTCGACCGACTCCGCGCGCTCCAGCAGCGGTCCGAGTTCGTCGAGCTTTCCGCGGCGACGCATGGCGTCGCGCAGATGATCCAGCTGATCGCGCAGCAGGCGTATGTCGTGCATGTAGAGAAACGGAGAATCGTGGGAGAACGCCGAGGCCGTGCCTCAGTTCGTCGGAATGCCGATCGTCAGCGAGCGATAGCCGCAGTTGCGGTTGATCAACGAGCGCACAAGCAGGCGTCGTTCAGCGACGTTGATGCTGTCGATCGTCAGTTTGGCGTAGATCGGATCACCGTAGATGCAGCCGGAGCCAGTCAGGCGCACGGAGATCGTCTCGCCCACCTTGAGCGTGGCCGTGGTATCGTCCACATAGCCCTTGTCGGGCGCTCGTGCGAGCTGCTCGTAGACGGCCTGCCACCGCAGGAACCCTACCGGTGCGACACCGGACGGCGGCACTGGCACGACGCGTTTGGCGCTCAGGACGACCGCCTCGCCTGCCGTGTTGATGTCGAACGCGACATCAAAATTGAGTGACCCATTCGACAGCAGCTGCGGCCGCACCAGCGATTCACTGGTGAACTGATAGCCCGCAGGGAGCCCTGACGGGGTCCCCGTCACGGCATAGACGCCGTACTGGCGATCGGTGTTCTCGAAGGCCGCCGGCGCGAGCGAATTGAGGTCGCCGCCGCACGCCGACGTGGCGACGGCAGTGACGACCAGGGCCGGAAAGGCGAGGGCGCGCCGCAAGAAGCGGAGCGCGCCGGACGTGCGTGTCAAACGGGTATTCCCCATGGCAGAAGCGAGGTTGGAGGTTACCGCTCAACTCGTGTCAGGGCAAGCGGTTTGACTGCTTGACTTCACCCCGCGGGGCGCACAGCGTTCCGTCATGGCGACCATTCGGGATCTGGTGAGCGCGCTTCGGCGCCGGGACGGCGTGGACGCGGCGATCGTGTTGGGGCGGGACGGACTGCTGATCGACGGTGCGTCGGAAGGTGCGCTGGACCCGGATGGCCTGGCGGCGCACGTGCCACCGATGGTCGCTGCGGCCATCGACATGGGCCTTGCGGCCGGTCGCGGGGAGTTCACGCTGATGGTGCTGGAATACAGCGGCGGCACGGCCGTGGTGACGGCGGTATCGCCGGATGCGTTGCTGCTCGTGCTCCTCCAGCCGACGGCGAATCTCGCGGCTCTGCTCTACGACTTGCGACGCCATCGCGCACAGATCGCGGCGCTGGTCTGACCGCACCGACGTTTCCCGCCGACGATCATCACACGCCTGTGCCGACGACGGTGCTGGTCGTGGATGACGAGCCGCATATCGGATTGATCATTCGCACGCGGCTCGAGCAGGGCCCCTATCAGGTCCTGCTGGCCGGAGACGGATCCGAGGCGTTCAGCATGCTCGCCCAACACCCAGACGTCGCACTCGTCATCCTCGATCTCATGCTCCCGGGGATGCGAGGCGCCGAGATTCTGGCCGTCCTTCGTTCCGACGCCCACTGGAAGAGGATCCCGTGCCTTATTCTTACGGCAGCCGGACAAGACGAGCAGCTGCGTGAGGCCGAGGCGCTGGGGGTGTCCGGCGTCATGACCAAGCCGTTCAGTCCGCGACGTCTCTATGAGCGTGTCGTGACACTGACCAGTGCCGCGCCGTCCTTGTCGCGTACGATCCCCGCCGAGTCCACCGCGGACCCGGAACAGCTCTCCTCCTGATTGCCCGCATGACTCGTTGGAATGTGGTGCTCGCCGGCGGCGTGGGTTCGCGCTTCTGGCCCCTGTCAACGCCGGATCGCCCCAAGCAGCTGTTGCCGCTGATCACGGGGGCGCCAATGCTGCGCGATACGCTGGACCGTCTCCGGCCACTCGCGTCGCTCGAGCATACGCTGGTGCTGACCAATGCCTCGCTGCGCGATGCCATTCTCGCCATGGAGCCGGGCCTGCCGGCCGAGAATGTGATTGCGGAACCGCGGCCGGCTGGCACGTGCGCTGCGCTGGCCTGGGCCGCACGAACGATCGCGGCCCGAACGGGCCCCGCATCGGTGATGGTGTGTGTGCATGCGGACTGGGCCATCGGCGATGTCGACGGATTCCAGCGTGCACTGCGCGATGCGGCCGATGTGGCGGAGCGCGAACATGCGCTGGTGACGGTCGGCATTGTCCCCTCGCGACCGGATCCCGGCTTCGGCTATATCCAACCGGGCGCGGTGGTCGCCGGGGACCTTCGCCGCGTGGCACGATTCGTCGAGAAACCCGACCGCGTGCGTGCGGCCGAGATGGTGGATGCCGGGTACCTGTGGAACTCCGGGATCTTTGCCTGGCGCGTGGGCGATCTGCTCGACGAGATTCGCACGCACACACCGGAAGTCCAGCCGGCGCTCGACGCCGCTGGCGTTGACCTCGACGCCTTCTTCTCGCACGTCACGTCGATCGCCATTGATGTTGGGGTTCTCGAACGCAGTTCACGGGTGCTGGTGATCGCCGGTCGCTTTGGGTGGGATGATGTCGGGACCTGGGCCGCCCTGCACCGCGTGCGCCCGCACGATGTCGACGGGAATGCGGTGAACGGACCTGCATTTCTGCTGGCCGCGCACAACAATGTCGTGCATGCCGACGGCAGCACCGTCGTGCTGTATGGCGTGGACGACCTTGTGGTGGTCAGCCGCGACGGG
>JAGNMU010000377.1 GCA_017991005.1 Gemmatimonadaceae bacterium
GGCACAGACAGTGAAGGAATGCACAGTAGGCATTGCCTGGATCGTCCGTCACGGCTCGCGTGATTTCCGCCAGCCCGCGAGCATCGTCGTGGCGAAGGAAGACGAGGCCATACGTGGCGTGTTGCGCCCGGATCTCCACCAGGCGCGGCTGTACCTCAAGGGCACGCTCCCACCAGTGGAAGGCGGCCTCGGGATCATGCTCAAGAAGCAGCGAGACACTCCCGAGGCTGCCCATGACGGTCGCCATTTGCGGGTCGAGCGCGATGGCCCGCTCCAGTGCGCTTCGAATCGAATCACGGGCGTCGTCAACCGGCATCAGTCCGTAGCGGATGAAGGCCAGCAACGTTTCACCGAGCGCTGCATGGGCGTCGGCGTTCTGCGGGTCCAGCTGGATGGCGCGATCGAGACACTCTCGGGCGACGAGCAAGCTGCGTCCACGTTGCGACAGCAGCGCCCGCCCCTTCGCGACGAGCTCGAAGGCTTCCACCTCGGCGGTGGTGGCCTTGCCAACCGGCTCCGCTGGTGGAACGAACGTCACCTGCAACTTCGCCGCAATCGCGGACGCGATCTCATCCTGGACGGCAAAGACGTCGACGAGTTCGCGATCGAAGCGCTCCGACCAGAGGTGATAGCCGTCGGTGACGGACACGAGCTGCACCGCCAGGCGCATTCGGTTGCCCGCTTTGCGCACGCTCCCCTGCAGCACCGTCGCGACATTGAGCGCGGTGCCGATCTCCGCGAGGGCGGACTGTTTGCCTCGATACGAAAACGCCGAGTTGCGAGCGGCCACGTGCAGGCCATCGATGGGCACGAGGGCATCGAGAATATCGTCCGCAATGCCGTCAGCGAAGTACTGATTGTCCGGATCGGTGCTCAGATTCTCGAACGGCAGAATGGCCAGCGACTTGGTCGGCGCAGCGGGTTTTGTCGACACCGTTTCGTGAGCATTCAGCGCCGTGCTGAACTGCACCGTCGTCTCGTGGCGATCGACGGCGACGCGCGCGAGCGCCTGGCTCACCGCGCGCGATACTGGCCCCGGCACACCCTCGCGCAGCGCCGCCACTTCGACGGGTGTTTGCACGAAACGCTTGGCGATCACCGCCTGTACCGTCGGGCCCGTGAACGGGGGCTCCCCAACGATCATCTCGTACAGCACGCACCCCAGACTGTAGAGATCACTGCGGCCGTCCACCTCTTCACCCACCGCCTGTTCGGGACTCATGTACGCCGGTGTGCCCACGCTCATCCCCATCTGCGTAAGCGTGTCACCCGGTGCGTCGCTGATCGCCTTGCCAATACCGAAGTCGGCCACGAGCGCGTGACCGTTCTGCAGCATGATGTTTTCGGGCTTGATGTCGCGATGGATGATGCCCAATCCATGCGCGTGGTCGAGCGCACCAGCCACTTCGCTGGCGATGCGCACGGCGTCGGCGATGGGCAGCTGGCGTTGCGCGTCGAGCGTATCGCGCAGCGATTGCCCCTGCACCACGGGCATCACGTAGAACAGCGTGCCGGCGGCATCGCCCGAATCGTAGAGCGGCAGAATGTGCGGGTGACTCAGTCGCGCGGCCAGCTGGATTTCGCGCAGGAAGCGGTCGCGCCCCACCGACTGCGCCACATCGTCGCGCAGCACCTTGATGGCGACGTCGCGGTCATGTTTGCGATCGTGCGCGAGATATACGGTGGCCATGCCGCCCTGACCGAGTTCGCGGTCGAGGCGGTAGCGGTCGGCGAGGGCGGCGGCGAGGCGTGCGAGCGCGTCGTTCATGGGAGGGCACTCACGGGGACGACGACTCGGGCGGCAGGCAGGACGGGGAATATGTCACACGGATGCACAATCTGCGTCGACCATGCACGGCCGACTCCGATTATGCCGCGTCGACGTCGACGTCGAGGAGCCGAAAACCGTCCGATTCGACCACGTACGCAAGGTCGTTGAGCATGGCCGCCGGTACGCGAGCGCCCGTCCGTTACGGAGCCTTCCCGCCCGCCCGCCGCACGATCCAGATGTTCGACTCCACCTGCTGCGCGCCGTAGTACAACGTTCGGCCATCCGGCGACGCGACGATGCTGCGCGGCCGGTCGGCCGGATACGGCAGCGAGTCGGCGATCACCCACTGTTTCAGCGACTCGATGTCCTGCATGATCAGCGCACCACGGCTGTTGAAGTACACCACCTGCCGATAGCCGGGCAGGAACGCGAGCTCGCCGGAGATGGCGGCGGTATCCAGTTGACGCATCGTTCCCGTGGCGAGGTCATAGAGCACGTGGCCAAGCGCACTCGCAGAGCCTTCCATGTTGCCGGATAACCAGCGTCCGTCGCGCGACCAATTGTAGGTGCTGAACACGCGATTGCCGAGGCTCACGCCCGAAAGCTTCCTCGCGGTTGCGCGCGTGAGCGGCCAAGGCGCAGTACCGATCGCGACCATCCGGAGTAGCGAATCGGCCGGAAAGGTCGAGATGGCCAGCTGCTTCCCATCAGGCGAGAACGCGGCGCCGAACACGCCTTCGGTGATGTTCGTGAGTCGGGTGCGTTCGCTGCCGTCGCGGCGCATTGAATACGCATCGTACGTGCCACTCACGTTCGACCGGAAGACGATCGAGTCGCCGCGGCCGACGAATCGTGGCTCCCAGTTGCGCGCTTTGTCGTCAGTGATCCGCGACAGATCGCGGCCATCGGATCGCATCAGGAAGACGTCCTGGTGGCGGTCCGGCGTATTGTTGAGCAGCATCCACTGGCCGTCGGCGGAGACGTCACTCGGCGTCAGCATGCCGGTACGATGCTGCAGCAAACGCGGCGCCCCCACCTGCCGCGTGACCGGATCGAAAGACAGGGCCGCCGGATTCACCGACTCCACGGTCGAACGGAAGATCACCGTGCGACCATCGGCCGAGAGTCGCGCCAGCTCCATGCGGAGATCGGTGCCCATCGCCACCAGCTCTGCACTTCCTTGCGGTGCACCCGATGATTCATCGACCGCAATGCGCCAAATGCCCATCGCGCCCCCGCGGTCACTGCTGAAGTACACGAACTTGCCGTCGGGCGACCAGGAAGGCGCGAAATCGGCGGGCGCGTCGTTCGTCAACGCCACCGGCACTCCGCCGGTGGCCGCGACCGTGTAGATGTCGCGCACGCCGCCCAACACCGCCCAGAAGGCGATCCGTGCGCCCGATGGCGACCAGGAGGGCTGGAGCTTGCTCGTCGCGCGGGGAATCGTAGCCTCGAGCGGGCGCGGGGCGCCGCCGCTACTGCTCACGATGCTCAGCGTGCTTCCGCCCTGCGTGTAGTACGCCGAGTTGCCCTCGCCGGCGCCGAACACGATCTGCGTGCCATCGGGCGACCACGACGGCTGCGCGCCGGTGGAGGTGACGCGTCTGGGCGACTCGCCAGTCGCACCCACCACGAAAATCCCGCCGCCTTCGACGTTGTAGGCAATCTGCTTGCCGTCGGGCGAGTAGGCCGGCCACAACTCGTCGATGGTGGAGTCGCCCACCACGAGTGTGGGATTGCGACCACCGACGCGCTGCGAATAGATGTCCGCGGTGCCACGTGCGTGACTCACGTACACGAACGACTCGCCGTCGGGTGAAATACTCGGACTGGTCTCCACTCCCGACGCATCGGTGAGTTGCATGAACGCCGACCACGCGGGCTCGGGTTCATGCGCACGCCAGCCGAGCCACGCCGTCGCGGCGCTCAACGCCACGGCACCTGCAATGCCCAACACGGCGCGTCGGCGTCCGGAGGCGTTCGTGCGCTCACTCGGCGGCGTTCCCCATGTGGCGTTTCCGCGTGTCGCGCGCTCGGCGAAATCAGTTCGCGTGAGCGCCTCGGCAAAGGCCGTGGTCGACGACCAACGATCGGCGGGCAACTTGGCCAGTGCCTTCAGCACCGCGGCCTCGACCCCTGGCGTCACCGTGTCGCGAACGGCACTGGGTGCCATCGGCTTTTCCGTGAGCACCTTGGCCACGATCGCCTGCACGGTGGCGCCACTGAACGGCGGTTCGCCGGTCAGCATTTCGTACGTCACGGCGCCGAGCGCGTAGATGTCACTGCGCGCGTCGATGGCGCGTTCGCCCATCGCCTGCTCGGGGCTCATGTACTGCGGCGTGCCCAGGCTCAGGCCCGTCTGCGTCATGCGCGCACCACCGGCGCTTTGCACAGCGAGCGCGATACCGAAATCGGCCACCAGCGCGTGGCCGTTCTGCAGTAGGATGTTCTCGGGCTTGATGTCGCGATGGATCACGCCAAGGCCGTGCGCGTAGCCGAGGGCGTCGGCGACTTCGCGTGCGATGAGTACGGCGTCGTCGATCGGGAGCTGCTTCTCGCGCTCCAATCGGGCGCGCAGCGTTTCGCCGGTCACCAGCGGCATCACGTAGTACAGCAACCCGTCGGCTTCACCGCTGTCGAGCAGCGGCAGAATGTGCGGATGCTGGAGGCGAGCGGTGGTGCGGATCTCGCTCAGGAACCGTTCGCCGCCGAGTGCCGCGCCGAGATCGGGGTGCAGCACCTTGATCGCGACGTCACGGTCATGCTTGCGATCGTGCGCGAGATATACGGTGGCCATGCCGCCCTGACCGAGTTCGCGGTCGAGGCGGTAGCGGTCGGCGAGGGCCGCAGCAAGTCGGTCGAGTACACTGCTCATCGCGGAGCCGCGC
>JAGNMU010000378.1 GCA_017991005.1 Gemmatimonadaceae bacterium
CGCCGAGATGACAAATCTCGGCGTGCCCGTCCCTCCCGGCTTCACGATTGCGGCGTCGGCGTGCGTGCAGTATCTCGACGCGCAGCACATTGCCGACGAACTGCGAGACGAGGTGGCCGCGTCGCTCGCGCAACTCGAGACGGTCAGCGGCAAACGTTTTTGCGACCCGGCCAATCCCCTGCTGGTTTCCGTGCGCTCTGGTGCGGCGGTTTCCATGCCCGGCATGATGGAGACCATCCTCAATCTCGGGCTCAACGACGAGACGGTGGAAGGATTGGCCGCCGCGAGTGAAAACCCGCGGTTCGCCTTTGATTCGTATCGCCGGTTCCTGCAGATGTATGCAGACGTGGTGATGGAAGTCCCGCAGGCGCGATTTGAACAGTTGCTGGGCGCCAAGCGCATGGGGCACGGCGTCACGACGGATTCCGAATTGAGCGCCGATGCATTGCGCGCGCTTGTCCTTGAGTACAAGCAGCTCATTCGCCTGACGGCCGGCCGTGAATTTCCCATGGATCCGCGGGAGCAGCTCTGGGGTGCGATCGAGGCGGTATGGCGGTCATGGACGCTCAAGAAGGCCGTCGACTACCGCAAGGTGAACGGCATTTCACACACGCTTGGGACGGGTGTGAACATCGTGTCGATGGTGTTCGGCAACATGGGAGACGACTCGGGCACGGGCGTTGCCTTCACGCGCGATCCGTCGACCGGCGAGCGGCGTTTCTACGGTGAATTCCTGGTCAACGCGCAAGGCGAGGACGTGGTCGCCGGCATTCGCACGCCGCTGCATATCGACGAGATGGCAAAGTATCTGCCGGGCGCGCACGCGCAGTTGCTCGAAACGCAGGATCTCCTCGAGCGGCACTTCCGTGACATGCAGGACATCGAATTCACCGTCGAGCGCGGCGTCCTCTATCTGTTGCAGACGCGAACGGGAAAGCGCACGACGGCGGCCGCGCTGCGCATCGCGACCGAGATGGTGGATGAGGGTCTGATCGATCAACACGAGGCGGTGCGTCGCGTCGCGCCCAATCAGCTCGATCAGCTGCTGCACCCGGTCATCAGCGACACGGTGCGCGCCACGCCCATTGCCATCGGCTTGCCGGCCAGTCCCGGCGCCGCGAGCGGGGTGGCCGTCTTCGATCCCGATGCCGCGGAACGTCGCGCTGCCGCGGGCGAGCATGTGATTCTCGTGCGCGAAGAAACGACGCCGGAAGACTTTCACGGTATTGTGGCGGCTCGCGCCGTCCTCACGGCACGTGGTGGCATGACGTCACACGCCGCCGTTGTCGCGCGCGGCATGGGCAAGTGTGCCGTGGTCGGATGCACGGCGCTCGAAATCTCGCACCATGGGCGCAGCCTCAAAGTCGGCGACATCGTCGTGCATGAAGGCGAATTCATCACGCTCGACGGTGCGACCGGCCGCGTCTTTCTGGGAGACCTGCCGATGGTGCCCAGTGAAGTGATGCGGGTGAACAACGGCACGCTCAACGCCAACGCCGCGCCGGTCTATCGCGCGTTTTCGCGGTTGATGACATGGGCCGACGGCGAACGCCGGCTCAAAGTGCGCGCCAATGCCGATACACCGCGCGATGCGCGGGTGGCGCGTAATTTCGGCGCCGAAGGGATTGGTCTCTGCCGTACCGAGCACATGTTCTTCGAGGGGGATCGCATCACGGCGATGCGTGAGATGATCGTGGCGCGCGACGAGGGTGGTCGTCGCCGGGCCCTCGAAAAACTGCTACCCATGCAGCGGAGTGATTTCGAAGGCATCTTCGAAGCCATGGACGGGTTTCCCGTCACGATTCGACTGCTCGATCCGCCCTTGCACGAGTTTCTTCCGCACGACGGCAAGGAATCCGTGATCCTCGCCAAGACGCTCGGCATTGCCCGCACCGAACTGACGCGCATCGTCTCCGCGTTGCGTGAATCGAATCCGATGCTGGGGCATCGCGGCTGCCGACTCGGGATCGTGTATCCGGAGATCACGGAGATGCAGGCGCGCGCGATTTTCGAGGCCGCCGTGCGCGTGTCGCGACGCGGCATCGAAGTGCATCCGGAGATCATGGTCCCGCTCGTCGCCGATGCGTCGGAGTTCCGACATCAGCGGGCGATCATCGAACGCGCGGCGGACGCGGTGATGGGTGTGATGGGAGAACGCGTGCCGTATCTGATCGGCACGATGATCGAACTGCCGCGCGCCGCGCTGACCGCCGACGAGATCGCGGAAACGGCGGAGTTCTTTTCGTTCGGCACCAACGATCTCACGCAAACGACATTTGGGCTGAGTCGTGACGACTCCGGTCGCTTCCTGCCGCACTATCTCGAAAAGGGCCTGCTCGCAGACGATCCCTTTCAGGTGCTCGATCGCCGTGGTGTCGGCAAGCTCATCACGTGGGCGGTGCGCGAAGGCCGTGCTACGCGGCCGACGCTCAAAGTCGGCATTTGCGGAGAACATGGCGGTGAACCGCAATCGGTGGCCTTCTGTCATGATGTAGGCCTCGACTACGTCTCGTGTTCGCCCTATCGCGTGCCGGTGGCCCGCCTCGCGGCCGCACACGCCGCCCTCGCATCGGCCAAGGCCAGCGGCGCCTAGCAACACCGGCGCCAGGGTCACGGCGCCGGCGCAGACCGTCACAAGCTCACGCTGACGGAGTGATTCGCGCGTGACTGGGTACATTGGACTTCGTCGGTGACACGGATGCGCAAAACCCGGCGGCGGCACACGGTTGCCAACGGGTTTGGTGCCAGACCGTGAGGCGTGCATGATCGCTGTCCCGATCGCAGCCCTTTCTCTCGCGCTTGCCACCGTCGGAGTGGAACCAGGAAGCATGGGAGCCACAACGCTTCCGGTGGTCCCGAGCGCCGTGGTGGTACCGGTCGCAGCGGGCCTGCCCGGCCTCTCGCTCCCCAAGGTTCCGATGCCACGCTTTCGTCTGCCGCATCTCCCGAAACGATCCGGAGACAGCGAAGCCCTCGAAGCGACCGCACGGCGGCTGACGGCCATGGTGGCGCAGCAGGAGTCGTGGTACAGCGACCACGGTCAGTATCGGAGCAACTCGGCGGGCCTCCCCGCCGGCGCCGTCAGCAAGGCACCCCAGGACCCGAACGTGCAGGTTCAGATCCTGTTTGCCAACCGAAAGGGTTGGACAGCCATCGCGTCGCATCCGGACGCGCCGGGAAAGAGCTGTGTGATCTATGTGGGTGTTCGCACTGCCATCCCCATCATTCCACGCACCCGAGCCGACGCCGCCGAAGCGGCCGCGGAAGCCAAACCGGTGTGTGATCGCTAGACCGGGCCTGACGGCGAGCAGGATGCAAACACAGGAGGCCCCGCAGTCCATCTGCGGGGCCTCCTGTGTTTGGCGTCGCAACTAGTGGAGGTGAGGGGAGTCGAACCCCTGTCCGAGACTAGATCGACCTCAGCGTCTACGTGCGTATCCCATTGATTGAGGTCTCCGTCCGCTGGCCAATGGGAAGCCCACGTCCGAACAAGCCTGCTAAAGTTTTGCCCAACGACGGCAGACGCACCGCCAGGCTAGCCCAGATTTTCGATACTCACATGCCGCCCCGGGCGGGCTGCCTTGTGAGCACTGCCGGTAACCCGAAGGTTAGGCGGCGAGCGCGAGGTTGTTGTTCGCGATTGGAATTTTCCCGAGTGTTTTACCAGGTGCTCGAGGACCTGGGCACGCTGCCAAAGCTTCACCAACCCCGTCGAAGCCAGTACACCCCCGTACTACTCATTAAATGTAACAGAGGAGGCGGGTGGCTGAAAGCCGGCATGGCTTCTGTAGCGTTCGTCCCTACATTGTCCGTCCGACGGGGGACCCTTTGGCACTCCTGGAACCGGGACAGATATGCGTTTCAGTGCGGCACATTTCCCCATTCTCGTGACCTTCCCGAAAGTGCTGGCGTGTGCCGCCGTGATCGCCTCGCCGTGGCGATCCGCCGCCCAGTCCGCGAGCGCACGGAAGCCAGCGTTGGACTCTGCACTGGTTTTGGGTGTGGTCGAGGATAGTGCCGAGCGGGGAATTCCCTCGGTGCAGATATCGATCGTTGGCCAGAACGCCGCCGGCATCTCTGACGACCACGGTCGATTTCGCATCGGTCCCCTACGCGCCCAATCCTACATCTTTCAGTTCCGGCGACTGGGCTACGCTCCGGTCACGGCAGTCACCGACCTCAGCACGGCCGACACGCTGCGACTCGCCATCGAGATGATCGCGGCCACCACCACGCTGGCACCGGTCGAGGTGAAGGCCACGTCGTCCGACCGCAAGCTCGAGCAGGTTGGCTTCGTGCGTCGCCGTATGGACGGCGCCGTGCCGCCATCGCGCTTCATCACACGTGCGGAGTTCGAGCGACGACCGCCCTTCACCATGACCGAACTGCTGGAGCGCATGGGCGGCGTCAGCAGGCGGTGCTTGGCCGCTTCGGTCTATGTGGATGGAGCGCTCATGGCATCCGATCCTCCGCCGGACTCGATAACCAACAGCAAGGGCAAACGTGTTCCCGCCGATGGCTTCGGCGCCGCCATGAAACGTTCAGCGACCATCGACATGATCCCGCCGTCGTCGGTCGCGGCGGTCGAGGCGTACACTGGACCCGCGGAGATTCCGTTGGAATACAAAACGACGCGACGCGGGTC
>JAGNMU010000379.1 GCA_017991005.1 Gemmatimonadaceae bacterium
GACCGTGAGTGTGGAGGCCCGCGTCCGTTTTGCATTCATGCCGCGCCCGTGAAGCCGTCACGTGCGTTCTTGATCACGTGTACCATCGTGTCAGCCTTCTGGCTTGGCCGCATGGTGTTCGAGTCCGACATGTGGCCGACGTGGCTGTATGTGATCGCGCTCCCCGGCATGGACGTCTATCGGCTGCTGTTCGTGGGGCGGAGTGGCTACGATGGATGGATCGCCGCGACGACCGTCATTGGCGTCTCGACCGTGTTCTGGTATCTCGTGTTCGTTGGGATAAGAACGGCGGTGCGGTATGTCGTACGCGAGTGGATGGGTACGCGCCCATTGGTGGCTCCGTCTCGCACACTCGATGCAACGAGCGTCGTCAAGCTGGTCGCGGTCACCACCGCGTTCGTGTCACTGGTCGCCCTCCAGATCGCCGGTCCGCCATTTCCGGCGCCGTTCTGGTTCTTTTGGATGTACTTCGTATTGCTTCCGGGCGACATGGCGAATCAACTGCTACCGATGGCTCGCTTCTCCGGCACTGCGGCAGGCGTCTTCATCGCACTGTCGGCGGGACTGTTTTGGACGGGATGCCTTGTCGCCATCGATACGCTCGTGCGCGTCCGGAAGCGGCGCGGCGTTGCATCGCGTTCCCCCTCCGGCATGTCTCGATGACTCCCCAATTTCGGTTGCCTGCCGTACGTGGCAGCGGCGGCCGCGGTGTGGTGAGAGGAACTACCGCCGCACCATCGTGATATCCAGCAACTGCTGCCGCACCGCCGTTGCCTTTCCAGCCTTAGCCAACGCGGCCCACAAGCGCTCGACGGTCTCGGCATCCACCAGCCCGGCGGGTGAGCCGCCCGCCGCGGGCGTCCCCATCCCCTCGCTCCCGCGGAACGTATTCACTGCAGCGACCACGTCACTGGTGAACAGATTCGCGTCGGCCATGCGCGGCGCCAGCGTCTCGCCGGACTTGTAGAGACCGAGCGCGTTGAGCATCACCTTGAGCTGATACACATCGCCGCCCGAGTACTGCTGCAGTGTGCGATAGCCGAGTGTCTGCGAGACGCTGTTGTAGATCCGGCGCAGCTCATCGAGCGGCTCGGCGTTCTCGCAGACATTGATATTGACGGTCTGACCGTCGGTGCGGCGCGACATGCCGGGGCGCGCATCGGCCACGACCACGGCGGCCGAGGTGCGCAGCCCGTGTCGCTTGTCGCCGCCCAACACGAAGCCGGCGTTGATCGCGTCGATCAGACAATCGGCCAGATGCATCGGTGTGCCCTCGCTCGCTTCGAAGCTGCGCGCGACGGCTTCGAGCACCTGTGGACCGACGAGGATGTTGCCCTGTGTGACGTAGTTCTTGCCCGCGCGATGCCCGGCCCACTGGTTCGGTTGCGTTCCCGTATGCTGCGCACTGCGGCCATCGATCGCGATCACGGCCACCTGACGTTGCTGAAAGCCGCTGTCGGCCGCGAGTAATCGCTTGAGGGCTGCGTCGGGCGCTTCGCCCTTGGCGAGTGCATCGAGCAGTTCGTTGCCGTACTCGGTGCGCGTGCTCGCCTGCGTAGCCGCGGCGCCAACGCCTTTGCGCACCCACGGTACGCCGTTCCCGACGCACGGGACGCGGGTCGTTACCGCCACGCCCACTTCACCGGTGCGCGGATCGATCGCGGCGATCGAGAACGTGTGGAAGACCAGCGAGTCGCGCCAGGCGTATGGCTCTTGAGCGGCGACGGCACGGGGAGACAGCAGCGAAAACACGAGCGTGCCAGCGGCGGCGAACGCGAGACGAACACGCATGGAATGCTCAGCGTACAGGTTGGCAAGAAATGCGAGGCGCGATGCGACAACTTGCCGTTGCCGGACGACGCACGTCAACCGCGCGCGGGCGGGTCGTTCGTTGCTGCAACGTTCTCTCGTGTGACTTGCCCGCCGTCCATCACCAAGTCGGCGCCGTATGCCCCGCCAGGCGTGTGAAAGCCTGGCGGTGCCTGGCCTGACAACACGCGGCGCGCCACCGACAGCGCGCACAACACGGTCCACTCGACTCCCGCCTCGGGACCATGCAGGCGCGCCGCGACCGTGCGACCGGCGTCGTCGCTGACTTCGCCCCAGACGTGGGTTACAGTTTGCGCGCGACGAGCCGGCGTGGGGCCAGGCTTCACCGTGCGCTGCAGCAGTCGTCGCACCCGCGGCACGGCGAACAGTGGACGCACCGTCTCGAGCAGTCGCAGTTGTCGGCGCACACCCGCCGGCAGGACGGTGTAGTCCTCGATATTCGGGATGCCGGTGCTGTACCACGCGGTGAAGACGTCACCCCACGTGAGTTGCGTGACGGTCACCGGCCCGGCGCCAAAGTCCACGAGACGCGTCTTGAGCGGTCCGGTCAGTGGCTCAAAGCGGCCGTGGCGACGCATGCGATGGCCATACGGCAGCAGTTCGATGACTGTCCGTTGCGTACCGGGCGGGAGTCCGCTTGGGCCGACACTCTGAAAGGCCAAAACAAGGCGTGTCGCCGATGAAAGCCGGCTCTTGAGATACACGGCGAGACAATCGGTGGGCACCACATCAAATCCCACGCCCGGCATCAGCATCACGCCGCGTGATCGCGCGTCGTCGTCGCGTGCCGCGATGGCCTCGAACACGGGAAACTCGCCCGTGATGTCGAGGTAGTGCGCGCCCGTGCGCAGGCAGGCGTCGACCATCGGCCGCGACGTGCGGAGAAACGGACCGGCACAGTGCAGCACCACCGTCACCCCGGCCAGCGCGAGGTCGAGCGCGGCGGGAGCGTCCAGCGACACCGCACGCCACTCGAGACCAAGCGACTCGCCCAGCGTTTTCAGCGTCGCCGAGTTCCGGCCGGCGAGGATCGGCTTGAGACCCGCTGCCGATGCCGCACGGGCCATCGCCTCACCGACGTAGCCGGTGGCACCATAGAGAAGCAGTGACATGAGGGCGGTTACGGCGAGGGTGTGGTGTATCGAAAGTCGCAGTGACTCCCGCCGGCCATCAGGGTCTGCGTGCGGCGAAGCACGACGGCCGGGTTGAAGCCCTCGATCAACGCTCCATCACGGTTGCATGACAGAATCGCGCCCAGCTCCGGGATCCCCAGTTCCCGATACATCTCGGCGTAGCGGCAGCGCGTCACGTCGAACGAGAGCAATGCATCGCTCACCTCATGCATACTGAGTGTGAGTGCCTCATCGGCGGTCCACTTGTCCAGCGTCTTGTGCAGGACGGGCAGTGAGCGCCCACCGTGCGTACGCGCCAGTTCATCTCCCTGCGCCCGCGCGATGCCGCTGATGACGTCACGCGCGATCGCATGCACACGCTCCGGCCCAAACTCGGCCGCCATCGCCTGCAGCAACGGCGCGACGATACGCGCTTCAATCAGTCGTCGACGGAGCACACCGATCGTGTTGAGCTCCGCATCGGTCGGTAGAGTCATGGGGCACCTGGGGATCGGGATGGACGTTTCAATCGGGGGTGGTTCACTCGCGACCGCGTCGCGCTACCGCACCGCGCAACCGCGCCGCGCTATCGTGTTTGCACACTCGCTCGCCAGGTCACCGGCCACCAGTCGTCGCTCACCCCGCGACATTCGTAGTACTCTCGCCGCTCGATCAGCAGGAAGCGTGCGCCATCCCAGCCCCACTCACTGAAGCTGCCACAGTCGCCCAGACCGCGGCCTTTTGAGAACGCGCCGAAGCGTCCCGTACTCGCATCATAGCCGCCGTTGACGAGGTAGCTGTCGTCTTTGCGTGCCTTCGCATTCGGGTGATCCAGAAACAGGGCAGCACGCGCGGTTTGCACATTGCGGTCGGTGACCACGTACCAGCGGCTCCAATAGTTGTAGGCACCGCGGGAGCAGTGCAGTCCCACCAACGCGTGTTTAGTCGTCAGTGGTTCGACGGTGTCGAACGTCGCGGCGTCATCGGCATCACAATCGCGGCCGAGTTGCGCGCCGAGTCGGCGCCGAAGCCGGGCGGCGAGCGTCGCGTTGGCGGCGTTGTCGCCCCCGCCACGATAGGGCACCACGCGAACCGTGGGCAACGACGGTGCGGCGGGAATGGTGGTGGGTGAACGAGAGCCGGGACGCGCGAGGGCTGTCACTGTGCCGATGCGCTGTTGGGTTTCATCCATCGCGAGAAGCGCGGCGCGCAGTCCACGCAGCGACGAGACCGCGATGGTGTCGCCGGTGGCGCCAAGTATGACCAGGTCGCTCGCCGTTTTGGCCGCGCCCAAGAGACGTTGCGCCACGGGGTGGGGCAGCGGGAGCAGACGATAGTCTCCCTCAGTGCTGTCGGCGGTGCGGCGAGTGGACGCCGACACCGAGAGGAGGGTGTCCACGCGACTCCGGCGCGTTGGGCCGAAGGTGATCACACGAAACGCCAACGTCCGTTGCGCTGCGGTTTCGGTATACCAGCCGATGGTCGTGCGCAGCGAGTCGTGCGCACCACCACCGCGTGCAAGATGCACGAACGCACCCATGCCGTCATCCTGCTGCGTGCCGAGAGCGGTACAGGCTCGCGCTACGTCGCAGCCCACAGCCCAGTTGTTGAAGGTGCGCAGCCCGACAGGCTGCGCTGACAACGCTGACATCGGAACAATGACCGCGACGGACAGCGCGCCCAGAGTCAGGCGCGCT
>JAGNMU010000036.1 GCA_017991005.1 Gemmatimonadaceae bacterium
GACGTCGCGCTGCCCGCTCGCGTACCCCCCCCGTCGCAGGGTGAGGGACCGCACCTCTCCTACGCGTGGCAGTGGTTTGGCTTCGCGGCGGTTTTTGTCGTGGGGTTTCTGGCCTTTGCTCGCGGAGGCGTCGCCAAGCCCTCCTGACGTTCCGCCCGGTTGCGTGGCACGCCGGCCGGAATTGAGGCGGCCGCGCAACAGAATACACCACAATCGCACACCTTGAATAATTCCCAATCTAGGAAAATGTGATAGTGGTGCCGTCAGCGTTATGGTTGTCCACGTGTACGACTATCACAGTACCGGCACAAATATCACGCCTCGACCACTCGTAGGCCGGTTACAGAATCTCTGCTCGAGCTCGCCAGCGCGTCGATGATGGTCAACCGTCACGCTGGAGGTCAAGAATGATACGGTAGCGGGCACAGCCATTGCCACTTGTGTGGGTCAGCCGAGCGGGTCGAACGACTCGACGGCGCGACCACTCAAGGAGGCGGTATGGCGGCAGTCACGGTGCAGCAGACGACGATCGGAAATGCGACGCGCTCGGCGCGTACGCTCCTCGTAACTGCCGTACTGCTGCCGTCCCTGTTCGCGCCGGCCATGCTCGCCGCGCAGACCGACGGATGCAGCGCGGCCGTGACGCCGACCCGACTGGCCACGCAGGCGCTTGTCGCGGCGGCCGTCACCGGCATCGAATACCAGGACATGGCGCGCCAGGGCAGCTGGCACATGGCGCAGGAGTCGGACAAGGCGGCGGTCTTCGCGCATCCGAGCTCGCATCTGCACGGACTTGGCTCGTATCACATGGCCCGCAACCTCTCGGCGGCATGCGGCAACGATTCGCAGCGTCGTCAGCGCGCACTCCGCGGTGCGGCCATCTCGCTCGCGCTCGGTGCCGCCAAGGAAGTGTCCGACGGCTGGTACAACGGATTCAGCCCGGTGGACCTCGGTGTGGATGCACTGGGCGCGGGATACGCGGTGGCACAGGCCTACGTGCCGGTGCTGCGTCACCTGACGCCGACGTATTCGGTGGCGCCGCAGGCGTTCACGGGGGACAACGGAGTGCGTGGCGCGATGACCAACTACACGCACCAGACGCTGTGGTTGTCGGCCAATGTCCACAACATGCTGCCGACGACGGCGGCGAAGGTGTGGCCGGCCGCGATGCGGCTGTCGATCGGACGGCGCGCGGCGGGCAACGGATCGCCGACGGACTACGTGGTCGGCCTCGACCTCGATGCGCAGCAGCTTCCGGGTTCGCACCCGGCATGGATGAAGATCAAGCAGGTGATGCACAACGTTCGACTGCCGGGACCGGCGTTGATCGTGAACTCGCGGGGCACGCGATCGGTGGGGTTGTACTGGTAAACGTTCGGGAGTTGCTGGTCCACGTCGACCGGGTTCGGCCGGAAGACGTGAGCGGGTGATCTGGGAAGACAAAAACACAGCGCGGGTGAAGGGAGACCGGGGGGTCGCCTTTCACCCGCGCTGTGTTGTGTCCCTCGTCGACTACGCGGCGGCCGAGCTGTACCGCTTTCCGCGTGCCCGCGCAGCCTCACATTCGCGCCGGATCACGCCGATCACCCGATCCTGCTCATGGCGCATGAGCGACGACCCGCTGGGCAGGCAGAGACCGGTAGCGAACAAGGCATCCGCGACACTCCCACCGATACAGTCACTGCGGCGAAAGACGGGTTGTTGATGCATCGGTTTCCAGACCGGACGCGATTCGATCTCTTCGGCTTCCAGCGCGAGTCGCAACCGTTCGGCATCGAGACGCGCATGGTGCGGGTCGACGGTCAACACCGTGAGCCAGCGATTGGCCCGACTGTCGGGTGAGCCAAAGGTCGCTTCCGGCATCAACATGATGCCGGGAATGTCCGCCAGATCGCTCGCGTACCGGTCAAACACCGCCCGTCGCGCGGCCACGCGACTTTCGAGCACCTGCAGTTGACCGCGCCCGATCCCGGCCAGCACGTTGCTCAGCCGATAGTTGTAACCGATGCGCGTATGCTCGTAGTGCGGCACGGGCTCACGGGCCTGTGTCGCCAGCGATCGCACGCGTGCCGCCACATCGGCGTGCGGCGTGACCAGCATGCCGCCGCCCGAGGTGGTGATGATCTTGTTGCCATTGAACGAAAAGAAGCCGACATCGCCGAACGTTCCGGCGGCACGCCCTTTGTACTGCGCGCCCAGCGCTTCGGCGGCATCCTCGATGAGCAGCACGCCGTGGCGCGCGCACGCATCGGCAATCGGTTCGATGTCGGCGCACTGTCCATACAGGTGCACGACCACCACGGCGCGCGGCAACGTCTCGCGCATGGCCGCTTCATCGAGCGCCTGCGCCAGCAGCGCCGGGTCCATATTCCAGGTCGCGTGATCGCTGTCGACAAACACAGGGGTCGCACCCACGTACCGAATGGGAAATGCGCTGGCCGCAAAGGTCAGGGTGCTCACCCACACCGTATCGCCGTCGCCAATGCCGAGTGCCAGCAGCGCGAGATGCAGCGCGGCTGTGCCGGAGCTGAGTGCGACCGCGTGCGGCGTGTCCACATACGCGGAGAACTCCCGTTCGAACGCGTCGACGTGTGGCCCGAGCGGCGCAATCCAGTTGGTACGAAACGCCTCGGCCACCATCGCCAGTTCGGTCTCGCCAAGGTGCGGTGGCGACAGATAGATGCGTGCAGTCATAGAGAAACTCCGGCGCCCAGTGCGCGGGCAGGCACGCCGACCGCGGTGACCCCATCAGGAATGTCGCGCGTCACCACGGCGCCGGCGCCAATGACGCTCCAGGCACCGATGTGGACGCAGGGAATGCAGGCGGCGCGGGCGCCAAGATCGGCGCCCTCGCCAACGGAGACGCCGCCGGTGAGTGTCACCCCCGGCGCGAGTGTGGCCCAGTCGTCGATCGTGCAATCGTGACTGACATCCACGTGCCGGTTGAGAATCGCGAAGTTGCCGACATGAATGTCCGTGGTCAGCACCGTGCCCGCGTGGACCTGCGAACCGTCGCCAAGATGCACGCGTTCGAACGCGGGCACCGATGGATGGATGAGCACAGGGAAGCTGTGCACCCACGAGCGAATGCGCGCGACAATCTGGCGTCTCGCGTTCGGACTGCCGATGCCAAGCGCGACGGCAAAGAGTCCCGGTTGCGCGGCGAGGATCGACGAGGTGCCCAAGACGGGAAGGTCGCCAATCAGGCGGTGGTGCTGCGTGGTGTCGTCATCGAGATAGCCGGACAACTGCCACGGCGTTCCGGCCTGGATCATGCTGCGAACCAACAGTGCGGTTTCGCGGCCATGTCCACCGGTACCGTAGACGACAATGGGCAGTGGCGCGTTCATCGGATCGACTCGTGGCGGCCTGAAAAACGTGGCATCGTCGCGTGGCCGGGCTGCGCCACGCCCTCAGCGGCAACGACCTGACGCACGGTGCGCAGCAGGATGCGCACATCGAGCAGCAATGACTGGTTGTCGACGTACCAGATGTCGTGGGCAAAGCGTTCATCCCATGACGTGGCATTCCGCCCATTCACTTGCGCCCAGCCGGTGATGCCCGGACGGACCTCATGTCGGCGCTGCTGCGTTGGTGTGTACTTCGCGAGATACTCCATGAGCAGCGGGCGCGGACCGACCAGGCTCATGTGCCCGCAGAGCACATTCCAGAGTTCGGGCAGTTCATCAAGACTGGTGGCGCGCAGCAGCTGGCCGAAGGGCGTGAGTCGATCCGCATCGTCCAGCGGACGCCCGGATGCATCGGTCGCGTCGCGCATCGTGCGAAACTTGATCATCGTGAACGGAACGCCGTTGCGTCCCGGTCGCTGCTGACGGAACAGTACGGGCGAACCCAGCGCGCATCGCACGGCGATGGCCACCAGCAGCAGCACCGGCGACAACAGTACGAGCAGCACGGATGCCACCGTGAGATCGAAGAGTCGCTTGAGTATTGGCTGGAGAGACACGGCGGTGGCAGTCGTCTGGTGGGTCACGCGGCGCGACGTCCGGCGCCGAGGGAGCTGTTGGGAGTATCGGCTGCAGCCGCGGGGTTCTGATCCGGGCGGCGCTGTCCAGCAGCGGTCATGGCCCCGCGATAGGCCGAAAGCAACGCGGCCCACACTGCCGGTTTGGAGAAGTGCTCGAGCACATGCGCGCGCGCCGATGCGCCGTGCGCCGCGCGCAACGCCGGGTTATTGAGGTATGTGAGCATGGCCTCCGCGAGCGCGTGGGGATCTCGCGGCGGCACCAGCGTCCCGGTGATTCCGTGCGACACGGCATCAACACAGCCGTCGACGGTCGTGGCGACCACGGCCAATCCACTTGCCGCGGCCTCGAGCAGAACGTTGGGGAATCCTTCGCGGTACGTGGGCAAGACGACCAGATCCATGGCGTGCAGGAGCGGCGGCGCATTCCAGTCGACGCCATGCACGTGCACACTCGCATCGGCGCGCAACTGTCGCAG
Organism: Gemmatimonadaceae bacterium; assembly: GCA_017991005.1. Classification (GTDB taxonomy): domain Bacteria; phylum Gemmatimonadota; class Gemmatimonadetes; order Gemmatimonadales; family Gemmatimonadaceae; genus Gemmatimonas. The sequence continues at coordinate 4,465 of JAGNMU010000036.1, forward strand.
CGTCGCCTCCGGGACGGGATCAGCCGCATCCTCGGGGCCAACAATCAACAGATGCGCGTCGGGCATTTCGGCGCGCACCTCGGCCCACGCGCTCGCCAGCTCTCGAATGCCTTTGTCCTGGGCGAGGCGGCCGATAAACCCGACGACGAGACTCCCATCGGGGATGCCGTGCTGCTGACGCACGGCGCGAGCCGCATCGGCAGCCTCGGGGCGCGTGGACAGCGGCACAAAACGCTCGAGCGCGTCCACCCCATTCGAACTGCCACCAGCGGGCACGTCGCAATCGGCCGCGCGGCACATCCGATGGTCGACCAGAGCGCGTGCAACGGAGTGACTGACACACAGCACCTGCGTCGAGGCGTGGCACGCGACCCACTCGGACCATCGCAGCAGCACGCCAGCCAGCCCCGTCCGGCTTCGCCAGGGCACCCCGTGTACGTGGTAGATGCGAACGGGAATTCGGCAGATCCAAGCCGCGAGCGTCAGCAACAATCCGGCTTTGGGCGTGTGAGCATGCGTGGCATCAAAGTGTGCCGATCGCAGCATCCGGATCAGCTTGAGCAACGCGAACAGATCGGCCACGGGGCTGATGCGTCTCGACATCGTCACGGCGTGCGTGGTGATGCCTTCGCTGGTGCGCGCGTTCGCAAGGAACGGCCCATCGGTGGACACCACCTCCAGCTCGATCTGATGCGGCGCGAACCACTCGGCCTGTCCGCGAATGAACTGCACCGACATATCGACGGTGAAGCCGTGCAGCACGCGATAGTGCGGACCGCGTGAGGCCGACCGTGGCCGCGCGGAAGATTTTGCGCGGGTCATGCGGCCGCCTGCAATGGAAGTGGCTGGTACAGTCCAACGTATTGCGCGGCCACGGCAGCCAGCGAATAACGCTGTGCGATACGCGCACGCGCGGCGATGCCCATGGTCAGTCGTTGCGCGGCACTGAGTGCCAGCACCGATTCCCAGGCATTCGCAATGCCAACGGCATCACCTGGCGCCGCCAGTGCGCCCGTGTCGCCGATCAGCGCCGCCGCATCGCCAACGTTGGTGGCGACGCAGGGAACGCCGCACGCCATCGCTTCGCCGATGGCGTTCGGAAACCCTTCGCTGAGCGACGTGAGCGTCGCCACATCCAGAGCGGCAAATAGCCGGGCGACGTCGCCGCGCTCACCCAGGCACCGGAACCGCTCGCTGAGGTTGGCCGAGGCGATGGCCTGTGCCAACGGAGTGCCGGGCGCGTCGGTGCCGCGGCCGGCCAGCAGGAAGCAGACATCTGCGTCCCGCGCGGCCAGCCGGGCGGCTGCGGCGACAAACGTGGTGTGGTCCTTGAGCGGATCGACGCGCGCAATCAACCCGATGAGTGGCGTCGACTCTCTGACATTGAGGAGTGCACGCACGCGAGCGCGCGCAGTGGCGTCTGGACGGAAGACATCCAACGCAAACCCGTTGGGGATCACCTGCGCGTGCTGCCGCGCAAAGCCGATGCCGGCGTGTTGCCCGGCCGCACGTTCGCTGTTGTACACGATGTGGTCTGCTGATCGCGAGACGAGCGCACTCAGACGGATGGTGCGACGCAAACGGTCGGACTCGTGCGCCCACGCGTCGAGCGCGTGGCGCACACTCCACACGATCGTGGGGCGATGGGCGCACGCCGCGGCCGACAATGTCGCCGCGAGGTTGCCATGATACATCCAGCCGTGCAACACGTCGGGCGCGACGGCGCGCACATGCCGGAGCAGCAGCGACAGCGCCCGGGGGCCGGGGATGGATCGACGCCATGCCAGTGCGCGCACCGTGGCCCCCTCCGCCTCGATCGCGGCACCGAGAGTGCCCAGCGACGTGAGCGAGCAGACGTGATGCTCCACCGTTTCGCGCGTGGTGGCGATCAGACGCAGCAGACTGGTTTCGGCTCCGCCGGTATCGAGCCCGGTGATGACATGCAGTACGCGCGGCCGTTGGCGAAACCCCGAGGCGCGATTCATGACAGTGCACCAGCCGCAGCGGTTGGCTGGCGTCGGGCCCGTGTGGCGCGATCGGTGGCGGCGAGACAGCAGCAGATGAGGATCGCCTGCACGGACCACTGATTCCGCGTCAGCAACGCCACCTCTTTCATGTGCAGCAGCAATGTCGCGACCAGGCACAAGGCCGTGGTGACCGCCAGCCGGCGCTCGACGGGCAGTGCGCGCGCCGCCATCGCCAGCGCGCCGACAAAGGGCGCCAGCAGCAGCGCACTGCCCACCATCCCCGCCGCAAACAGGATGCGTACGTACCCAACGTCACTATCGAGGTACTGAAAGGCGTCGCGCCCCATGGTGCCCTCACCGACCAACAACGTCATGGGATCGTCGGGCAGCAGGTACATATTCGAGACGGCCTGCACGGTTCCGCTTTCCGCGGGGTTCGTGAACGCCACCACCACTTCGTAGGCGCGCGCGACGTTGTAGACGATGAACTGCGCCGGCAACCGCTGAAGAATCATCCCAACGGCCACGGCCGTGACGCCACCGATCAACGCCAGCGGTATCAGCACGCGCCCGCGACCGAGCGCGCGTCGTGGGTCGGAGGGTCGCACCGCTCGCGCGTGTCCGAACAGCAGCGCAGCCGGGAGGAGCATGACGCCAAGAAACAGACCGGTCCGACCAACCAGCAGCATCGACGCAACGATGACAATTGCCGCAAGCCCGATCAGTGCTCGAACGATCGAACGACCTGACTGTTGTGCCACCAGCGGCGCCATCAGCACCCCGAAGAGATGCAGCACCGACGTCTGGGACAATCCGTATGTGAGACCGGGAATGCGAAGCCCCATTTTGAACGACGTCGTGTCGTTGATGTAGCGCGCGGTGTCGGTGATGCGATAGATCGCCGTGCGCAGCGACGGCAGCAGGTACATCGCGATGACCAACCCAGCATGGGCGGCAATCGACCAGAAGACATGGCGGACGATGACGCGTGGCCACTCGCTGCCGAATTCACGTGCATAGAGCGTGCAGAGCGCGGCCGCGCCGATGGTGTTGATGGCGGCTCGAATGGAGCGCTCGGCGAGTTGTGTATCGGCCCGGGCGCTGAGCGCCGCATGCACGAGTGCGATGCCGGCCAGTGCGAGCATGCTCCACGACAGCGCCAGTACTCGCCGGTCGAGTGCCCGGTCGGCCAGCACATAGGCCACGGCCGAGACCACGATCGAGACGATCAAAATCAGATCGGCGATCGGAGTGATCTTCCATCCGAACACAAAGAGAAACGTGACCAGGAAGAGCGTCATGCTCGTGGGCGCCCAGGCGCGCGACATCACGCGGCCAGTCCCGTGGTGACGGCCCGTGCGCGCTCGTGCCACGTGTACGAGCGCTCGAAGGTGGCGCGCGCGTTGGCGCCCAGTTGCGTCCGCAAAAGGTGGTCGTGCTCGAGCCGGTCGATCGCCTGCTGCCACGCAGTCACGTCCGTCGGATTTGCAATCAACGCATCATGCTCATGAGTGACGACCTCGCGCAGCGTCGGATGGTCCGACACCACGAGTGCTTTCCCCCACGACATGGCCTCGAACAACTTGAGTGGCGACGTCCAGCGTCCGATCTCGCCCTTGCCGCCCTGCAACGCGACCCGCGGCTGCACGGGAATCAGCAACACGTCGAAAGCAGCGTAGTACGCGCCAAGCGCTGCGTGCGGCTGAAAGCCGTGATACGTGAGGTTGTCGTACGACGCCGCGGTGCGCCATCTCGTGAGATCGGCGGGTGTGCCGCCAACCACGTGAAAGTCGACATGCGCCATGCGAGGCGCGAGTGCTGCCACGATCTCCATGCCTTTCCCGGGATAGAGATGCCCGACGTAGCCGACCTGCAGCGCTCCGCGTCGCGCACTCGCGAGACGCGCCTGGTACCGGTGATCGCCCATCAGTTCAGCAGCAACCGCGTCGGCAGCAACCGCGTCAGCGCCGTCGTGTGCGACGAGGACGCGCGAAGGATCAAGCGCGGGGAACGCCGACAGGTAGTCGTCGCGTAGTGCGCCGGAGATGACCACGAGCCGCCGAAACCCCGGATGCCGGAAGAGCCACTGCTCGGCGGCACGATGCACGGCGTTGGGGGGCATCGCGTGCGCCTCGTAGACAAAAGGCACACCCAACGACGCGGCGGCAATGAGACTCCAGACGTGTCGGGCGTACAGCAGATCCGGGGTGTGCTCCGTCAGTCGCTGCCGCGTGGTCCACGCCAGCGCGAGCGATTGAATCAGACGACCCGCAGGAGGCCGTGAGAGTGCCAGTTCGAATGTGTGCGGCACCCCATAACTCGTCAGCGGATGTTCGCCGGCAAGCACATGGGGCGACGACGTCGACGCGCGCCCGTACAGCGTGACCGACCACCCGGCATCGGCAAACGCACGGCACATCTTGACGACATGCACGCTGTTGGCGAATGGCGAGGGCAGTTGGGATCCCGAGAGGTACGCGAGCCGCATTGGTCAGCCAACGCGACGAAGAATGGCCAACACGTGGCGTCCGTTGGCTGGCGTCGCGACGCGTGCGGAGTTCCACCACGCGCGCCAGATGCGCGAACGCAGTGCGGGCACGTCCAGACTCCACCAGCGGTTGTGCAGGAGCTTGCTCCACTGCAGGATGCCGGCATCATCGCGGATCACTCGCTCAAAACGCACCAGTTCCAGCGACGGGGCGTGACGCAGTTGTTCGCCGAGCAGCTGCTCGTCGTAGTGTCGATGGTGCTTCGCGTTGAGTGGCAAGACTGTACTTGGCACCGTGACAATCGCAAACCCGCCCGGAGCCACGCGATCGGCCAGCGCCCGGACAAAGCCGGGAATGAACGCGTCGGGGATATGCTCGAGCACTTCGATGGCGGTGACCACATCGAACTGTTCGTCAATCGCATCGATTGGCCCCACGTGCCACTCCGCATTCGGCGTGAACGCGCGGGCGTAGGCGATGGCACGGGGCGACAGATCGGCGCCGACACGTCGGCGCACCGACGCAGGCAGCACGGTGAACAAACGTCCATCACCGCAGCCGGCATCGAGAATCGATCGCGCGCCAAGCGAGACGATCAGTTCACTGACGTGATGCAGGTAGCAGAGATACTCGGCGCCCCAGCCAAGCGAACGACTGATGCTGAGTCCTCCCGCAGCGTCACGCCACGGCAGATGATGATAGGGAAACGCGTACAGGTCGTCCTGGCGGGCGAACTTGTCGGCGTCCTGATCGGCAATGGTGTCAGACGAGCGTCTGTGAGTGGCGGAAGCGGTGGTCATGCGGCGCGCGTCTCAAGCTGCGAAGAAGTCGATTGCGGCGGATGGACATCGTCGTCGACGCCCGTGTCTGCCTTGGGGAGGGTGGCGCGCAGCAGCGTGCGCGTTGCCATGAGGCCCCAGCACAATTGGAACAACACCAGCGCCCACCCCGCGCCGCTCGAGCCCATGGCGCGAATGGCGGGGAACAGCGCAAGCACATACACGCCCGTGGCTACACAGAGCGCGATGAACGATTCTCGTGCGCGCCCGAGTGAGAGGAGCGCGGGTGAGACGGCCAGCGTGGCCAGTGAAAGGGCCTGCGCGATGGCGTAGGCCATGAGCGCAGGTGCGCCAACGACATATTCGGCGCCGGCGGCGAGCGTCAGCACGGTGGAGGCCGCGAACCACAAGGTCACCACGATGGCGGCGCCGGCGCTCGCACCCCACAGGCCGGCACGCACGACAAGTGCCCGAACCTCGGCCGTGCGGTGTGCCGCGGCGGCGCTCGACATTTCGGGATAGATCGCCTGCATAAGCGGATCCGACAGCTGGCCCATCGCGCTGCCAATCTGGCGAGCAATCCGAACCACGCCGGCCACGGCGGGACCACCGATGATGCCGGCCACCAGGACATCGGCGTCGCGTGCCACGATCTTGACCGTGCTGTGCAGGTTCGTCGTCCAGAACATGCCCAAGAGCTCGGGATACCGCGCCCGCACTGCGGCCAGCGACAATGGCGCATCGGTTGCGCGCGTGTGGCGGGCGTCGGTCAGTGCGCGGCGCGCACAGACAAACATCACCGCCGACGGAATGAGGTCGCCGAGCATCCAGATCAGCGCGAACGTACCGACATCGGCGTGCAAGAGCGCAGCAATACCGGAGCCGACCAGGCGGACCAGTCCTGCGCACGCCCGGGCGATGGCGGTCTGATCGAAACGATCGTGCAGTCGCAGCACGGCCAATGACGTTCCCGAAATCCGAAACAGCACACTCGCGGCGTAGACGATGGCCATCGTGCGCGTCTCGGCCGTCCACCCGAGCGCGTGACCGGCAAGCGCGCCAATCAGCACGCCGCCGACGGCGCCAACCAGTCCGCCGGCAACATCCAGATGGTAGCCGAAGCGAATGAGCCCGCGAAACGCGGCATCATCACCGGCTTCTCGCGCAATCGCCCCAAAACGAATGAGCGTCTGCCATGACTGAAACGTGCCGGCGCGTTCAACCAGCAGCGCATACGCCTGCGCGATAGCGAGTGCGCCAAACGTCACTGGCAACAGTGCGCGTGCAGTAATCGACAACGTCCCCAGCGCGAAGATGGCACTGACGGTGCCTCCGCCAAGCAGCACCAGTGCGTGTCGGGTAATGCGCTGCCAGGCGTCGTCGCGGCCGTGCATATACGGTCAGGCCGCGCGCGAATCGGGACCGCTACTGCCATCATGCGACGACGGGCGTGTGCGTTCGGCGTCGGCCTGTGGGATCACACGTGGCGCAGACATCAGCCGCCAGGGCCGCGCGAGATCTGCCAGCGTCTCGCGGCCGATCTGCGTGAAAGCGCCACCAACCTGACGGTCCGTGCGGGCTTGCCGCGCGATCGCCGCCAGAAACAACCCAAGGCATGCACCAAGTATGCCGCCACCCACCGCGCCGAGCAGCAGCTTGGACACCAGTCCGCGCGGTTCGGGCGACGACGGGACCGATGCCGGTTCGACGATACCAAGGACCGGTGTCGGGCGCTCGGCTTCGATTCGTGCCTGTTCGGCGGACTGCGTGAGCGCCGACACGAGCGCTTGTTGGGCGCCGACTTCACGCTGCAGACGATCTTGCTCGAGTTGCAGACTCGGCGCACTGAATCGACGATTGGCATTCAGAAAGGCGCGCAGCGCATTTTCGGCATCACGCAGACTGCGAGCGGCGCGGCTCTGCTGCTCAGCGGCGTATCGAGCGTCGTTGCTGGCGGACTGACGGCGACGCGCAACCAGCGCACTGTCACCAAGGGTGAGGAGTCGGGTGGTGAGTGCTGTCGCCACCTCGGCCGATTGTGCAGCGGTGCGAACCTGTACCACTCCTGTTTGCGGATCGGCGGCGACACGCACGTCTTTCGACAATGCACGCGCCACGCGGTCGATGCGCTGCGCGGCACCCTCGCCCTCGACCGCGTCGTACAGACTCGCAACAGACTGCGCTGTCGACAGCGAGCGCAGGGTATCCGCGGCCAGATGCCGCAGCAGTTCCGGCGACGACAAGAGACTCGCCACGAATGGCACGGTCATGGTGGCGTCACCGCCGCTGACATTCACACCAAATTGCGCGGCCAACCCTGAGAGGCTCGAGGGTGCCCGCCCGCCTTGTACCACCACACCACTGGTGGAGACAAAGACCCGGGGCGCCGTCAATGTGAAGGCGCCGACAATGACCACGGCCAGCAAGGCGGTGCGCACAATCAGATGCCGCGCGCCAAGCAACGCGGTGATGATCGCCAACATCGACGTTTGCTGCTCCCGAGGGAGCTCGGTGTCGTCGGTTGGCAGGGTCTGTCCGAACTGCAGCATGACGGGAACGCGGAAGGTTGTGCCGGTCAACCGTGAAACGATTGCCGGTATGACAAAGCCCCCCGGCCATCGCGCCCGTCCCATGCCCCCGCGTCGGGGCAAGGCAACATGTAGCGGCGCAACGACTTAGGAGAAAGCGAGAAAAGTCCGGGACGGTCTGGCGCGAATTCGTGCGATCGTCACGGGGAGATGAAAAGCATGGAGCGTGCCGGAGGACGCGGAGGGCGGTTGCTGTTCTTCCCCCAACGCAAAAGCCCGACGCTTCTGCGCCGGGCTTCGCTCCCCACCTCACCTCTGACCCCGCTACTTGCGGCCGATGCTCGTATACCGAAAGCCTGCCGCCCGCACGTCTTCCGGGCGATACACATTGCGCAGATCCACCATCACGCGACTCGTCATGGCTTGGCCAAGTTGCTCGAGGTCGAGCGCGCGGAACTCATTCCACTCGGTGATCAGCAGCATCACGTGTGCGCCGTCCGCGGCATCGTACGCATCGCGGCACCAATGCACGCCGGGCAACATCGACTGTGCTTCATGCATCGCGGCCGGATCGTAGGCGCGCACGATGGCGCCCGCGTCCTGCAGCGCCGGCACAATCGCCAAACTTGGTGCATCGCGCATGTCGTCGGTGTTGGGCTTGAACGACACGCCGAGTACGCCAACCGTTTTGCCACGTACACTGCCGCCACACGCCTGCATCACGCGCGAGGCCATCGCGCCTTTGCGCGTGTCATTGACCTGCACCACCGTTTCCACCAGGCGCGCCGGCGAGCCATACTCCTGTGCGGTGCGCACGAGGGCAATCGTATCCTTGGGGAAACAGGAGCCACCGTATCCCGGTCCGGCGTGCAAGAACTTCTTGCCGATGCGGCCGTCCAGTCCCATACCGCGCGCCACGTCCTGCACGTTCGCGCCAACCTTCTCGCACAAGTCGGCGATTTCGTTGATGAATGTGATCTTGGTGGCGAGGAAGGCGTTGGCGGCGTACTTGGTGAGTTCCGATGTTTCGAGATTGGTCAGCACCACCGGCGTTTCCATCAGATACAGCGGCCGGTAGAGCGCCTGCATCACGGCGCGCGCACGGTCAGTTTCTGCGCCGATGACTACGCGATCCGGACGCATGAAATCGCTGATCGCCGATCCCTCACGCAGGAACTCGGGATTGGACGCCACGTCGAAATCGGCGTCAGGGTTGGTTTCGCGGATGATGTCCGCCACCCGACGACCGGTGCCCACCGGGACCGTGCTCTTGGTCACGACCACGGTGTAGCCGGTGAGTGCGCGCGCGATCTCCGCCGCTGCCGCTTCGACAAAACGCAGATCGGCATGGCCATCGCCACGACGCGAGGGCGTGCCGACAGCGATGAATACCGCGTCGGCCTCGGCGACTGCCTCGGCCAGGTCCGTCGTGAACGCCAACCGACCCGACTTGATGCCCTTGGCAACCAGATCTTCCAGTCCCGGTTCGTAGATCGGGATCTCGCCGCGGCGCAGTCGTTCCACCTTCTTTTCGTCGAGGTCCACGCACACAACGGACGGACCGAATTCGGCGAAGCAGGCGCCGGAGACAAGTCCGACATACCCGGTGCCGATCATGGCGATCTTCATGCGCGGCTCAATCTCCGATGTTGTAGTACGAGCGGTACCACTCGACGAAGCGCGCCACGCCCGTTTCGATCGGCGTCTTGGGCGCGAAGCCGACATCCTGCACCAGCGCCTCGACGTCAGCGTAGGTGGCGGGCACGTCTCCGGGTTGCATCGGCAGCATGCGCTTTTCCGCGACGCGACCCAAGGATTGCTCGATGGTGCCGATCAGATGCATCAGCTCCACCGGGTTGTTGTTGCCGATGTTGTAGATGCGATACGGCGCCTTGCTGGTGGCCGGATCGGGCTTGTCCGAGTTCCACTCGGAATTTGGCTCGGCGGTGTGATCGCTGGTGCGAATCACACCTTCGACGATGTCATCGATGTACGTGAAGTCGCGGCGCATCTTGCCGTGATTGAAGACATCGATCGGTTTGCCTTCAAGAATGGCCTTGGTGAACATGAACAGCGCCATGTCCGGGCGGCCCCACGGTCCGTACACCGTGAAGAACCGCAAGCCGGTGGTCGGCAGGCGGTACAGGTGACTGTACGTGTGCGCCATCAGCTCGTTGGCTTTCTTGGTCGCTGCGTACAACGACACCGGATGGTCGACGTTCTGATGCACCGAGAACGGCATGGCCGTGTTGGCGCCGTACACGCTCGATGATGACGCGTACGTCAGATGTTGCACGCCATGATGGCGGCAGCCTTCGAGAATGTGCAGAAAGCCAACCAGATTGCTGTCGATGTACGCGTGGGGATGCGTCAGCGAGTAGCGTACGCCGGCCTGGGCGGCGAGATGAATCACGCGATCGAAGCGCTCTTCCCGAAAGACCCGTTCGACGCCTTCACGATCGCCCAGCTCCATGCGGATCAGGCGAAAGCCCGGCTGCTTGGAGAGTCGTACGAGCCGCGCTTCCTTCAGCGTCGGGTCGTAGTAGTCATTGACGTTGTCGAGGCCGACAACCTCGTCGCCGCGCGCCAGCAGGCGCTCGCTTGTGTGATATCCGATGAAGCCGGCGGCGCCGGTAACCAGAATCTTCGCCATTACGAATCCTCAGGGGGAAGGCGACCCGAACGGTCGGCCATGTCCGACTCTGACGAATGTAACCCGCCTGAGGACACGACCGGCCGCTGCAACAGCAGCACGGCACCCATGATGGCGGCGCCGCCGATGAGCGTGCCGACACTCAACGGCTGGCCCAACCAGACCACGCCAACCATGGTCGTCCAGAACGGCTCGACCGTCGAGGTGATTGCCGTCCGTACCGCCCCGAGCTGCGCCAACCCTGCCAGGAAGCCGAGAAACGCGCCCGTGGACAACACCCCCTGCAGGGCGCTGGCCGCGAGGCTCGGGGCATCGAAGTGGGCAAACAGGGTGCCGGTGGCCAGCGCCCAGATGAGGAAGATGATTGCGCCGCCGACCGAGATGGCCCGTGCCACATCGAGCGGCGGGCGATGCCGCTGCAGCCCGTTGAGCACGGGGATGTACAACGCGTACACCAGCGCGGCCGCCAGAATCACGCCAATGCCCACGGGACTCATCGATGCCGCCGACGGCGCGCCCACCATCGCCGCGATGCCGCCCAGCGACAACAGCAGGGCCAGCACACGCACGCGATCGAGCGGCTCGATGCCGCGTGCGGCGGACATCAGCGCGACCCACGCCGGATAGGTGTAGAACATGAACGCCGCCGTCGCGGCGGGAATCCAACGCAGCGCCAACAGCGCCAGCGTGGCGACCGAGGCCTGACCGCCACCGGCAATCAGCAGCACACGCGGCGAATACCACGGGATCGCGCGCGCCGGCGTCGATGGGACCGGTTCCCGATTGCGTGTCTGCCGCCACGCTGCCACGCCAATCAGCAGCAGCGCCGCGGTGAGATACCGCACGGCCTGAATGGCCTGCAATGCGGCACCACTCTTGAGCGCGAAGACGGTGAGTGGCGAAATCGAGCCGAAGCAGCAGGCACTCAACACCACGAGCAGTGTGGCGCGGAGCGTATGCGACGAATGCGGCGGGCGCATACGCGCGCGGCTCATGTCACAACAACGTGCCGCGGAGCAGCAGATACGCGATGCCGAAGTAGATACTGATGCCCGAGACATCGACCAGCGTGGCGACAAACGGCGCCGACGCGCTCGCCGGGTCGAACCCGAGACGCTTGAGCAGGAACGGCAACATCGACCCGGTGATCGAACCGATGGTCACGATGCCCACCAGCGCGAGACCGACGGTGAGCGCAATCATGAACGAATGCGGGCCGTAGTCGTACATCCCGAGCGCATGCCAGATGAGAATGCGCACAAATGCGAGCGAGCCGAGCAGGATGCCCAGAATCAGACCCGCGGGAATTTCCCGCAGCACCACGCGCCACCAGTCGCCGATCCGCACTTCGCCCAGCGCCATGGCGCGGATGATGAGCGAGGTGGCTTGCGAGCCCGAGTTGCCCCCGGAGCTCATTACCAGCGGAATGAACTGGGAGAGCAGCAACACGCGTCCGATCTCGCCTTCGTAGCGCGCCATGACCGACGCGGTCAACATCTCGCTGACCGCCAGCACGGCCAGCCAGCCGCCGCGTTTGCGCACGTTCTGCCACAGACCGATCTGCATGTATGGATCTTCAAGCGCTTCCATACCGCCGAACTTCTGCGCGTCTTCGGTCTGCTCTTCCTGAATGACGTCAATGACGTCGTCGACGGTCACGACACCGAGCAGGTGTTTGTCACGGTCGACGACGGGGAGCGCGACCAGGTCGTAGTTGGACGTGATCTGCGAGACTTCTTCCTGCAGCATCTCGGGCGGGACGCTGACGACGTCCGTCCACGCCAGTTCGCTGAGGCGGGCCCCTTCGGGCGAGGCCAGCAGCTCTCGCAGCGACAAGACGCCGCGCAGACGCCCGCTGGCATCTGTGGTGTAGATGGTGTACATCGCTTCGCGCCGCCCCACGCGCGCCACTGCGCGCACCGCGCGTAGCGCCTCCTCCACCGTCAACGTCTCGTCCACCGACACGAACTCGGTGGTCATGAGACCACCGGCGGTGTACGGATCGTACTGCAGCAGCCGCTCGGTTTCGGCCTTGTCGTCCGGCGTCAGCTCGGAAAGGATCTCGTCAGCCGTCTCTTCGTCGAGATCATCCAGCGCGTCGGCGCGTTCGTCGGGGTCCATCTCCGCGACGATCGAGGCGGCCTCACGCGCCGAGAGCTCCTCGAGCACCTGCGTGCGCAATTCCTCGTCGAGGTACTCGAGGACTTCAGCCGCGCGCTCCTTGGGCAGCGCCGCGAGAAACGCGCGCACCTGCGCCTCCGGCAACGCCTCGGCCACGTCCGCCAGGTCGGCCGGATGCATTTCTTCCGTCTGCGGCCCGATGCTTTCCGGGGCCTCCTCCAGCAACTCGAGGAGGTCGGGCACCAGCAGCGCCGCGAGCGGCCGATTCTTTTCGTTCTGGGGTGGCGACATCCGGGGCCTCTCCAGGGGTGAGCATTGCCTGCTCACCGCCGCGCGGCGTTTCTGGGTTGTGTTGATGCTGGACGGGTTCCGCGATCGGCCTCACGCGCAGCGCGAGGGGGAGGGCGGCGCGGGCAAGTTAGCGAG